>JBKJYH010000040.1:0-2881 GCA_046715765.1 Candidatus Limnocylindria bacterium | reverse complement strand
TCGGCACGTCGGCGAAGTCATGGCTGGCGCCCACCGCCAGCGGGAAGGCGGCCAGGGACAGGGCCAAGACCAGGACGGCGATGGATCGGCGGGCAGCGGGCATGGGACGCACTCCGGCAGTCCGGTCCGGGCCGCAGCCGGCATCGGTGCGCGACCGTCAACCACCCGACCGGGATCGTGCCGGTCATTGTCGGCTACTTGCTCAGCGGGCGCTTCAGACCGGGATGCTCCCGAACTCCCACTTGAACAGCGCGGTTGAGAAGTCGATGTGGCCGGCGCCCGAAAAGGCCACGGACACGCTCAGGGTCATCGAGCCCCCCACTCGGACCGGCTGGCCAGGGGTCACGAGGAAGGTGCAGCTGGCCCCGCTGTACCAGCACAGCTGCAGGGTCTGTAATCCGAAGCGGTTCGGGGAGAACTCGTGCGGTGCAACGATTCGCATGACGACCTCGCCGGTCTCGAGGCCGGCCGCGGTCACCTGCTCGATGTAGGACAGGTGGTTGATCGTGAGCGCTCCACCCGAGACGAAGAACGTCGTCGGCCCTATCCCACGGTGTACGTGTAGCTGACCTTGACGCCGATGACGCCCACGTCGTTGCCGAATCCCTCGACCACGCAGCCGGCGATGTACGAGTACAGCGTCCGGTCCACCACCGCATCGGTGATGAAGCCCGTTCCGGCGGTGAAGTTGCCGGTACTGAACGCATCGCCCGAGGCGCCAAGGGACGCCACCGCCACTCCGGAGTCGGCGCTCAGTAGGTGCGCGTGCAGCAGGCAGGACGAGATCTGCTCGGTCGCGCTGGCGTCGCGCAGGGTGGCCTCGAAGAAGGTGATGGTGGCCCCGTCGGGAAGGTCGAGGACGCACGAGAACTCGACGTTGTCGGCGGCGGTGGGGTACTTCAGGTAGCTGGTGGCGGCCCACTGGTCGACCGAGTTGTCCGGGAACATGTTCGCGCCCGAGCAGCTGGCATAGCCGGTGTGCTCGGCATCGCTGCGCACGAACTGGTCCGAGGTGAGCCCGTTGAGTTCCGCGGCATTGACCACTGGGGCCTTGCCGGGTCCGAGTGCGCCGAGCCGATTCAAGAAGGCGGCCATCTGTTCCCTGGTCACGAATGTGCTCGGGCAGAAGTTGCCACCGCCGCAGCCGGTGGTCACGCCGGAGTCGGCCAGCGCGCTGATGTCGGCATGGAACGGGTTCGAATCAGGGACGTCGGCGAAGTCATGGCTGGCCAGGACGCCGAGCGGGAACGCGACGGCCGCGCCGAGCAGGGCGGCAGCGATGAGGAACAGCGGGCTACGATGGCGTGGGGGCATCGGGGCACTCCGGTCTGGCCGGACCGGCGTCGGCCGCGGATGCGGCTACTCAGGAACGTCGGGCCGGGGTCGTGCGGGTCATTCTGGGAGGAATTGAGTGGGCTCGCCGGTCTCTCCCGCGCACGGTCGCGCGCCCGGGCCGAGAGGCTCAAACCCCCAGAACGTGGTGTGACCGGCGGACCGGCCGACCTGGCCCGATTTCGGTCGCGTCAATCCTGGGATGCTTCAGGCGACCGCGGAACGCGGGTTGGACGGTCCTGCGCCGCGGTCCGACCGTCGTACCAATGCCGTGGCGTTTGGCGTCGCGAGTCGGGTCGGGATCAGCACCCCGGCCGAGGCCGATAAGCCCAGGTAATGCTCATGCACCGGAGCCTGCGCGCCGGCGTCGGGTGATCACCCCTGGTTCTCAGGTGACGCCGCCCGCGGCCCATCCGTGCACGTTGATAAGCCAGGCTTATCGGGCATCAGGGCGTGGAGCGAACCCCTCAGCCGGACTCCAGCATCGGTTTGACTTCGGTCGTCAGCCGTTCCATGGATTCCCAGTCATACGGCGCTGGGAAGCCGCAGATGAAGTGCCGGAAGCCGATCCCCAGGTACGGCCGGAAGCGCTCGACGATCTGCTCCACGGTCCCGATCTGCTGATTGGGCCATGCGCGCGCCCCGCCGTTGGCCGCGAAGAGCGCCTGGTTGACGCGCTGCGCCTCGGCCTCGGTGTCGCGGATGACGACCACGCCCATCCCCACCGTGCGGTGGATCTCCGACTCGTCGCGGCCCACCTCCGCGCAGTGGCGGCGCAGGACCTCGTCCTTGTGCTTGACATTCTCGAAGCCGCCGCCCACGTTGCACCAATCGGCGTAGCGGGCCACGATCCGCAGCGTCTTGCGTTCCCCGCCCCCGCCGATCAGCAGCGGCAGCCGGGCCTGCAGCGGCGGCGGATCGTTGCGCACGGACCGCGTCGCGTACTGCAGCGAGCCTGACGGCAGCTCACCCGGAGGCAGCTCCCCGCGCAGCATGCCGCGCATGATCTGGACCGCCTCTTCCAGCCAGCGCAGGCGCTCCCCTGGCGACGAGCCGAACGCGAAGCCGAACGCGTCGTGCTCGGTCTCGAACCACGCGGACCCGATCCCCAGCACCGCCCGGCCGTGGCTGATCTGGTCGAGGATGGTGGCCATCTTGGCCACCAGGGCGGGATTGCGGAACGGGTTGGCCCCGACCATGAGCCCGATCCGGACCCGTCGGGTGGCCTCCGCCCAGGCGGCGAGGGTCATCCAGCCCTCGTACATCGGGCCTTCGTGGGAGCCGACGATCGGGTACAGGTGGTCCCAGGTCCAGATGTCGTCGTAGCCGAGCGCCTCGGCCCGGACGGCCGCCTCGCGCAGGGCGTCCCAGGTGGTGTACTGCGGCCAGGCCAGCATCCCCAGCTGCATGGGGCCTGGGGCGGCGAGTGCCGGGTTCACCTGTGGCGGATGACCCGCTCGACCCGCATCCGGATCGGGACCCGCTCGCCGTGTTCAAACCCGTCGTCGCCCTTTCCGTAGCGGCGCGCCATGGCGGCGATCTCGGCGTC
>JBKJYH010000039.1:0-5628 GCA_046715765.1 Candidatus Limnocylindria bacterium | reverse complement strand
AATGGGACCGCAGCGTGTCGGTGCTGACCATCGGCCGCTCAGTCGCGCAGCAGATCGGGCACGAGCGGATGGTGACCAAGACCGGCCTGATGGTCGGCCTGGGAGAGACCTGGGACGAGCTGGTTGCCGCGATGCGCCTCCTGGCAGAGGCTCGGATCGAAGTCCTGACCATCGGCCAGTACCTGCGCCCGTCGCGCCAGCACCTGCCGCTGCACAAGTACTACACCCCGGCCGAATTCGCGACCCTGCGACGGATCGGGCTGGAGCTGGGCTTCCGCCACGTGCAGTCCGGCCCCCTGGTGCGCTCGTCGTATCACGCTGCCGAGCAGGTCCCCGGCGAACCCGTGGCGGCTGCGGTCTGATGGCATCCCGCGACCACCTCTCCATCTTCGCCGGGCGGCTGGCGATCACCCACCGCCAGCTCCTCGACGCGGTAGAACGCGTCTCCGACGAGGACCGCACCTGGCAACCGGGCCTGTCGGCGCCAGCGATCGCGTTTCACCTCTGGCACTGCGGCCGGTTCGCTGACCGGTGGGCAGAGGTGGTAAGCGGCCATCCACAGCGCTGGCACCGCGAGGCGATGACCGCCGCGTGGGGATTTCCCGCCGAGCAGGGCAGCGGCGAGGCCGGGATGGAGCTCCCACACGAGCAGGCGGCCAGCCTTCCATTCCCTCCGCGAGACCGGCTCGCCACCTACCTGCGGGGCGCCTTCTCCGACCTCGAGCAGGCGGTTGGCGGTCTCGATGACCAGAGTGTCCTCCGACTGGCCGATGATCTCTTCGGCACACAGGCGCCGCTCCTTGACTCGCTCACTCGCCACCTGGCTCACAGCAACCGCCACCTCGGGATGATCGAGGCGCTGCGCGGCGTGCGCGGCAGCCACGGCACCGCCACCGTCTGACGCCGTTGCCCGGATGCGCGATATCAGCCGAGGACCGGCGACCGCGGAGCTGCCCGCTCTACCCCGCCGCCCGCGCCGGGACCAACCCTTCGAGCCGGCGAGCGACGCGCGACCCCTGCTCCTTGCCCACGCGGGTAGCCTCACCGTTGATCGACTCGGCACCGTCGCGTACCTTCCTGCCTGGGAGCTGCAGGACGAGTTGGCCGAGCAGCGCCGCACGCGGCGCATCGGGGATCGGCTGCTCCTGGTCGAACACTTCCCGGTCTACACCATCGGCCGCGGTGGTGACGAGGCCAACCTGCTCGCTTCGCCCGAACGGCTGCGCGAGATCGGCGCCGAGTTCGTCCGCGTCGACCGAGGCGGCGACATCACCTTCCACGGGCCGGGGCAGATCGTGGCCTACCCCATCCTCGAGCTGCGCGACCCGCTCGACGTGCGTCGTTATGTCCGAAGCCTGGAGGAGGCAATCATCGCCACTGCGGGTGCCTTTGGGGTGATGGCGCATCGGGAAGATGGCCTGGTCGGCGTCTGGGTAGACGGTCGCCGGAAGCTGGCGGCCATCGGTGTCCGGGTGCGGCGTGGGGTGACCACCCACGGCCTGGCGCTGAACGTCAATACCGACCTGAGCTGGTTCGGAGAGATGATCCCGTGCGGCATCGCCGACCGCGATGTCACCTCCCTGGCCCGCGAGCTCGGCCGTCCTGTACACATGGCACAGGTCGAGGACCGCCTGACCGATGAACTGGCGCGCGCCCTCGGCCTCTCCCTGGCCGCGCCGCCCTCCGGCCTGCCAGGCCCCGCCGGCGCCTCGGAGCAGTGAGGGATCAGGCAGCCGCGGCCTGCGAGCGATAGACCACCACGCGCCAGTTCCACGTCCCGCCGTCGTGCACGACCATGTACCCCATCTCGGTCATCAGCCGGTCGACCTCGGCGTGGCGGTGGATGCACCAGTGGTTGGGGAGCCGCCGCACGGCCCAGACCGCGTTCGCCAGGCGCATCCAGGCCCGCAGCCACCAGGCATCGTGGACGTACGTCAGGCCCACCAGCCGAGGGCGGTGTCGCACCGCCGCGGCGAGGAGCGCAGCGAGGTACGGGTAGCAGCAGATCACCGAGTCGGCGGTGACAATGTCCACCGGTGGCAGGTCGGCAGCCAGTTCGACCACGTCCCCGTATCGGTAGTCGATCCGGCCGGCCAATCCCCGCCGCTCAGCCTCGGTCCGCGCCGCCGCCAGGTAGTCCCGCGAGGCATCAACGTCCACTGCGCTCGAAGCGCCGGCCTCCAGGAGCGTGACGTGGACCGCGCCCACGCCGGCGCCGATGTCGAGCAAGGCGGCGCCTTGGACCCCTTCGGCCCGGATGGCCTCGATCAGCTCCCGTGTCTCCGGGCGAGGTCCACTACGACTCCAGCGCTCGAGGTCGTGTGCCGCCCAGAGGCCGTCGCAGCCGATCCGGGCCAGGTCCTCGTCACAGCAGAATCGGGCCGGCGGGATCCATGTCACGCGGAGATCATGCGCGCCTCGTCAAGGTCGCCTGCACGTCTATCCTCCGGGCGTGAGCGACGCCGATGTGACCGTCCACCGCGCCAGCGCGCCGGAACACCACCCCCGGCTGGAGGTCGGTGCCTTCGGACCGTGGGCCACCAACGCCTACCTGGTCTGGGACGGCCGTTCCCCCGATGCCCTGATCCTCGACCCGGGGATGGGCGCCGCACCCTCCCTGCTGAATCGGGTGGCGGCCAACGGGCTGCGGCTGCACCTGATCGCTGACTCGCACGGGCACATCGACCACATCTTCGACAACGCTCCGCTGATGCGCGCCTCCGGGGCCCTGCTGGCCATCCATCCCGATGACGCCCATCGGCTCGATGGCCGGAACACCTACGGCTTCACTGTCGAGCCGGCCATCGCAAGCGTCGATCTGCGCGAAGGTGAGCAGGTCCGCATCGGCGACCTGGTCTTCGACGTGCTCCACACCCCCGGCCACACGGAAGGGTCCGTATGCCTGTACGAGGAACGGGCCGGGCTGTTGCTGTCCGGGGACGTCCTGTTCGCCGGCTCTTACGGCCGGACCGACCTGCCCGGGGGAGACGACCAGGCGATGGTCGCCAGCCTTGCCCGCCTGGCGCGCGACCTGCCGGCCGGGATTCGGGTGCTGCCTGGCCACGGCCCGGAGACGACCCTGGCCCGCGAACTGCCCTGGATGACGCGCATCGCGACGGCGGGAAGGCTCCTTCCCTAGGAGTAGGTCCAAGTCGTATCGGTCGTGATGTCCACGTCTGTCTCGTCAAGCAGCGCCCCGTCGTCGCAGTCCTGGCCGAGCATGTCGTAGATCCCTGCGGGAACCTCGAAACTGACCGATGCGCCCGGCTGCAGGGTGTCCTCCCCAAGCCGATCCGGACCCCAGCTGCCCGCCACGATGGGCGACACGAAGAGATAGCAGATCGTCAGTTCGCTCTCGTTGACCAGCTCCAGGGTGACCGGGGCCAGCTCGTCGCCGATGGCCACGAAGCCACCTCGGAAGAATTCGCCCTCGATGTTGAGCGCCACGTCGTAGATCCCGCTGGCCAGGCCGTCCTCGTTCGAGACACACACCCAGAACGCGCCGGCCGGATCGAGCGCCCACGTCTGCTGGAAGAAGCTGAAGTCCTCGTCCACCTCGCCGTCGACCGACCAGATCGCCTCCCACGACATGCCAGCCTCCATCCCTTCGTAGGCCCAGGTGGCGCACACCTCGACGACGCCGGACGGCAGCCAGATGACGTCGTCGACCGGCTCGTCAGTCTCGGTCACCGCGGAGGCGAAGACGGTGCGATCGAAGGCCACCCCGCTCGTGTCGTACCCGCCCGGCTCGGTGCTGGCCCCTGGCTCCGGCAGGCCGCCGATCGGCTCGTAGGCGACCCCGTTCTGCACAGCGTTGATCATCTCGACGGCGAGCGCAATCGGCCGCAGTCCGTTGATGAAGCCACCCAGCGGTACGCAACTGTCCTGCTCGTCAATCACGCCGTCGCGGTTGGTATCCACGATCACTCGGCAGTCGACGATGTCGCTGGTGGTGCCGCTGCGCGTAGGAATGCCGATGATCTCGCCCTGCTCATTGGCAGCCAGCCCGCCGCTGTTGCCGCCGGCGATCGTGGCATCGGTCTTGATCCAGGCGCGGTCGCCGAGCACCGCGTCGCCGGTGAAGCCACTCACCTGGCCACTGGTGAAGGTGATCGTGTCCCCGCCGATCCCCGGGTAGCCCAGGATCGAGATGTCGTCTCCGATGTCCAACACGTCCGAATCACCGATGGTGACGAATGGCAGGTCGTCTGGAACCGCGCTCCCGTCGAGCGTCGCGCTGATTTGCAGCAAGGCCAGGTCGAGGACCGTGTCCGCCGCCAGCACCTCGGCGGTGTAGGTCGGTTCGGCCGGCTGATCGGAGGCGGCCGTGACCGCGATCTGCAGGTCCGTCAACTCGATGTCCGACGGAGTGGCCACGTGGGCATTGGTCAGGATCAGGCCGCCCGGGTCGATGATCGTGCCCGACCCGGTCCCGATGATCTCCCCGTCCACGATCATCAGCACCTGGACCACCGCGTGGGCCAGGTCGGCGGCAGAGATCGGTGTCGGCTCGACCGAGTGCGGAGCGACCGAGGCGGTAGATGACGGACTCAGCGATGGGCTGGCAGTGCTGCACGCGACGAGGAGCACGGCCGTGAGCGCCAATGCCAGAGCGCGCGTCCGGGAATCCATGGCTGCCCCTTCGGTGCTTCGGTGTCCTCGCGGATGATAACCACCCCACTCGCTGATCCAGATCGCAAAGTCCGCAATAGGGCCACCCTTGTCGTTGATGCCGTGGTCACGCCGCCGGAGTAGGATGCCAACCTGCCCCGTCCGGGGCCCATGAGGAGGCACCCACCATGTCCGAGCACCCCACCGTCGCCCTGTTGCATGCCATGACCGAGGCGCTCAACCGCGGAGACATGCAGGTCATGTCCGATGCCCTGGCCGATGACGTCGTCTGGCACGAGATCGGCAATCCGGAGCCGGTCCGCGGCAAGGCCACGCTCGCCGCCCGATGGTCCGCGATGGACGGGTCCGGTGGCACCTTCAGCGTCGAGGTGCACGACACCCTCGCCAGCGATGAGCACGCCGTTCAGCTGGTGACCGCCACGGTGAGCATGGGTGGCCCGAGCTTCAGCTACCGAACCGCCGAGATCTACCACCTGCGCGACGGCAAGATCACGGAGCGCTGGGCATTCTCCGACGACACCGCCGCGATCACCGCATTCTTCGGTCAGGGTCGGTAGGGCGAGTCGCGCACCAATGTCGGCGTTGCGCATCACCCGGCTGGGTCACGGCGGGGTCCTGTACCGCTCCCCGGCCGACACGTGGATCTGGGTCGATCGCTGGAGCGGCGCCCCTACCTACGTCGCGCCACCCCCGCCGTGGAGGGTGGATGTCATCGCGCCGACCCACGGGCACTTCGACCACGTCGGCAACGATGCCGCCGACCTGGTGGAGCTGGCGGCGATCGGGGGCAGCGTGGTCTGCTCACACGAGATGAGCATGTACCTAGGCGAGCGTGGCGTGCAGGCGGTCGGGATGAACAAGGGCGGCATGTTCGAGGTGGCCGGCATCCGGCTGACCATGGTCCACGCCGAACACAGTGGCGCGGTGACCCTGACCGGCGGCGGACCAACGACTCGCGAGGTCGGCTGCTGGGGGTGGCTCATCGAGTTCGAGGAC
>JBKJYH010000038.1:0-25454 GCA_046715765.1 Candidatus Limnocylindria bacterium | reverse complement strand
CCCGGGGCCCACCCGTCCGCCCCCGCACGTCACCAACCGGGCCGCACGCGTCTAGCGATGGGTGAAAGGGCCGGCCGCACTGTCGCGCGGCGGGCCACCGATCGGTTCAGGACCGGCCGAAGGCGGCCTTGACGTGCGGACGCATCAGGTACCACAGGATGAAGGCGGAGATCGCCAGCCCGATGATCAGGCTGATCAACCCGGTCTCCGGCGCGTTCATGTACTGCAACACGCCCTGGACGATGCCGAGCACCTGGACGCCGATTCCGAGCGGCCAGGCCCACGGCTTGAGGCTCCAGAACCCATATGCCAGGGCAAGGCTCAATACGGAATACACGAGCACGAACAGCCCGGCCACAACGACGAAGCCGCCGAGGCCGGTGGCGCCGGCCACGGCCCCGCTCAGGCCGAGCAGCGCGAGCGAGGCAAGGAGCCCAAAGACCCCGCCGATGCCGGATAGCACGGCGAGGATGGTGATCCCGGTGGGTCGATTCATATCTCTCCTCCACGCGTGGGCCGGCGCTGAACTTGGGGCGGCGCCGAGGCCCACGCGCCGAGTATATGAACCGCGCCGCGCCCGGGCGGGCGATTCGGCGCGCATCTGCGGCGGGGCGACGGAAGGTGCGAGGGCATCGCCGGCCTATCTGCCGAAAACGAGCGGCTCGACCGCGGCGCGCACCGCCGCATCGGTGTCGTTCACGCTGCCGGAGCCATCCACCACCCGGTAGCGCAGCGGCTCGGCGGTGGCGAGCTCCAGGTAGGCGCGCCGCACGGTCTCGAAGAAAGCAACGCCCTCGGTGTCCTCGAACCGGTTCCACGGCCCGCGCCGCTTGCGGGCGAGGCCGACCTCCACCGGCACGTCGACCAGGACGGTCAGGTCGGGCAGGGTCTGGTAGGTGGCGAAGTCCTGCAGGCGGCGGATCTCCCCGGCGTCGATCCCGTAGGCCGCTCCCTGGTAGACCAGCGACGAGTCGAGGTAGCGGGCGCACACGACGTGGTCGCCCCGCGCCAGGACCGGCAGGATGACCCGCGCCGTGTGCTGCGCGCGCGCCGCCGCGAAGAGCAGCGCGTCGGCTCGTGGGTCGAGGTCATCGCTGACGTTGCGGGAGTGGAGGACCAGGCGCCGCACCTCCTCGCCGAGCTTGGTGCCGCCCGGCTCGCCGGTCAGCACGGTCGGCTCGCCCCGGGAGCGAAGCCACTCGGCCAGGTGGCGCGCGGCGGTCGTCTTGCCACTGCCGTCGGGGCCTTCCAGGGTGATGAACCGGCCTCGGCGCGGCATGACCGTCACGCGCCTACCGCCATGCGCGTCCCTCGTCGGGGAGCAGCTCGACCCGGCGGTTGGGTTCGGTGCCGCGCGATCGACTCATCAGGTTGTTGCGCTCGGCGAGCTGGTGCTGCAGGCGACGCACGTAGGCGTTCTGGGGTCCGAGCTCCACCGAGCGGCCGCTCTCCTGGACCAGGCCGATCGCCTCGGCCGTCTCGCGCAGGGCCAGCACCGATGGATCGGCCTCCAATTCGTACAGGCTGGCCAGCAGGCTCTCCATCTGGACCAGGGTGTTGGTCTTGAGGACGTAGATCGGGATCCCGCCCGACTCGGCCTCGCGAAGGGCCGGCGGCTTGCGACGGTAGTAGTTCTTGAGGGTCACCACCGCGTCGGCCTCGTCGAGGGCACGGGCCACCGTTACCGGCAGCCCGAGCTCGCGGACCGCCTGCTCCAGGCGCTTGCGGCTGACACCGAATCCGAACAAGCTCATCGGGCGCTGTGAGCGGGAATTCCCGCCGGAGCGAGGTGCCGGAACCCGCGCTGTCGGCTCGTCGTCCGTACCGAGGCGCTCGCCGGGCATCGGGCGCAGTCCTCGCGACTCGGTGCCGCCGTTCCCTCCGCGCGCCGGGACCGGGCGCAGCCCGTAGCCCGAGCCGCCGCCCCGCGACCCGCGCCCAAACGCGCCGTAGCCGCCGCTCGGTTCGATGGGGGCGAAGGCCGGGTTGCCGGTCGCCGTCTCGCTGATCCGATAGTCGTACTTGACTGCGCGCTTGACCGCCCCATCGGCTCGCCAGCGGGCCTCGGGCGGGACCATGTGCCCGCGCAGGATGGCGTCGATCGTCTCGGCCACGTTGCGATGCACGATCACGCTGTCGCGTTCCACGATCTCGACCACCACGTCGAAGGTGGGTGGCGCCTTGCGCTCGAGGACCGTCTTCTGGGTCCCGCGGCGGCGTGCCTCCTCGTCACCCAGGGTCACCGGCGCGATCCCGCCGACCAGGTCGGAGAGGGTCGGGTTGAGCATCAGGTTATCGAGGGTGTTGCCATGCGCGGTGCCGATCAGCTGCACGCCCCGCTCGGCGATGGTCCGCGCCGCGACCGCCTCCAACTCGGTCCCGATCTCGTCGATGACGATCACCTCGGGCATGTGGTTCTCGACCGCCTCGATCATGACCGCGTGCTGGTGGGTGGGTGTGCGAACCTGCATCCGCCGCGCAGCGCCGATTCCCGGGTGCGGGATGTCGCCGTCCCCAGCGATCTCGTTGGAGGTGTCGACCACGATCACCCGCTTGCCCAGGTCGTCGGCCTGCACTCGGGCGACCTCGCGCAGCATGGTCGTCTTGCCCACGCCCGGCCGCCCCAGCAACAGCACGCTGCGGCCGTCCTCCACGATGTCGCGAATGATGTCGATGGTGCCGAATACCGCTCGACCGATTCGGCAGGTGAGCCCCACCACCTTGCCGGCGCGGTTGCGGATGGCGCTGATCCGATGCAAGGTGCGTTCGATCCCGGCCCGGTTGTCGTCGCCGAAGGCGCCGATGTGATCGATCACGTGTGCGATGTCCGCCTCGGTTACTTCGCGGCTGAGCAGCTCCTCCTCGCCGTGCACGAAACGCGCCTCTGGGCGCCGCCCCAGGTCGAGCACCACCTCCAGCAGGTCGGTGCGCGCGGCGAAGGAACGCAGCCGCACCACGATCTCGTCGGGGAGTGCGGCCAGCAGGGCGTCGAGGTCGTCGGTCGTCTCACGCGATTGCATTGACAGCCTCATCTATACCGCGGGCACCATGGCCGGACGGCGCACGCCGGCCGGGACGTCACGGACCAACAGGCTGACCCGGCCGATCGTGCTGAAGCCAACCGCCTCGGCAGCCCGCAGTCCCATCGCCTCATATGTTCGCACCGGAGCGAGAATCCCCGCAGCCGCGGCGTCCGCGCCCGCGGCGTGCAGGACCGCCCCGAGGAAGGCTGCCCCGTCGCTCCCGTCCCGAATCAGGAAGCGCAGGTAGTGCGGCCCCTCGCGGGATGAGCCGTGCTGCGCGAAGCCGGCCGCTCGACCGTCGCTGGGCTGCAACCAGGCGGTGACCCCGCTGAAGTGCAGGATCGGGTTCAGCGCGCTGCGCGGCACCACGCCCTCGCGCGTGGCCGACTCCCAATCCGCCGCCGCGTAGCGCTCGATCCGGGCGATCGCCGGCGGCGTGGAGTGGGTCCACAGGTCGAAGAGGTGCCACGCGTCGGGAGCGCCAGCCGGTTGCAGCGCGGGCCCTTCGTCGTCCGCGGCGTGCGCGTCCGCGGCGTGTCCCCGGCCGGTGAGGCCCCGCAGCCAGGACCGCGGTTCGCCGATGGCCCACGGCGGGCGATAGCAGATCTCCTCCTGCGCATACGCCGCGAAGCCGAGCTGGCCGAACAGGAGCAGGTTCTCGCGAACATCCGAGCAGGCCGCGTGGAGCCGGTCGATCCCGCGCTGCATCGCCTCGCCGATGAGCTGTTCCAGCAGAGCGTGGCGTACCTCCGCCGACATCGGGCCGTCCTCCGCGTCGAGCTCGATGATCACCCAGTCGTTGCGGTGCGGCTCCTCGATGGCCCGGCAGCTGCCCACCAGCTGACCGGCTGACTCGGCCACCAGGTGGACCGATGTCGGGCGCAGCGGCAGCCAGGCGGGGATCAGCGACGAGAGGCTGAGCGCGGGCTGGATGGCGCTGGGTGCGGGAACGCCCAGCGAGCGGCGGAAGGCGTCCGGATCGGCATGGACCCGGCGAGACAGCTCGATCAGCGCGGGGCGGTCGGTCAGCCTGGCGTGGCGGACGACGTCCGACCCGGCATCGGTCATCGACGTGATCAAACCTCCAGTGCGGCGAGCAGGAGGCGATGCAGGCGACGGTCAGGCGTCAGTTCGGGGTGGAAGGCGGTCGCCAGGATCCGCCCCTGCCGGACGGCGATGGCCTGCCCACCGTCGTCGCGGGCCAGGACCTCGACCCCCGGTCCGACCTCGCTCACCACCGGCGCCCGGATGAAGATCCCGCGCAGCGGCTCGTCGCCGATGGCGGGCATCAGCACATCGGCCTCGTGGGACTCGAGTTGGCGACCGTACGCGTTGCGCCTGACCGTGACGTCGAGCAGGCCGAGCACCGGCGCCTCGCCGTCCTCGATCCGCTTGGCGAGCAGGATCATCCCGGCACAGGTCCCCAACAGCGCGGCTCCGCCCTCGGCCAGGAGGCGGATCGGCTCGCGCAGGCCGTACTCGTCGATCAGGCTGCGCATGGTGGTGGACTCCCCGCCGGGCAGGATCAGCCCATCGAGGCCGTCCAGGTCGGCCGGCAGGCGGACCGCAATCGGCTCGGCACCGATCTCTGCCAGGGCATGCATGTGCTCACGCACGGCACCCTGGAGGGCGAGTACGCCGATCCGGCGGCGCCCAACGCTCGGCGGACGGGTGGCGGGAGACGCGGCGAGCTGAGCCATCGGCGTGGGTCCGCGGCTACCAGCCGCGGACGGCGAGGCGCTCCTCCGCCGGAATCTCGGACAACTCGAGGCCATGCATCGGCTCGCCCAGACCGGTGCTGACCTCGACCAGGATCCGCGGGTTGTCGTACTGCGTAGTGGCCAGCACGATGGCCCGGGCGAAGCGCTCCGGGTTCTCGCTCTTGAAGATGCCGCTCCCCACGAAGACCGACTGCGCGCCGAGCTGGCGCATCAGGCTGGCATCCGCCGGGGTGGCCACCCCGCCCGCGCTGAAGTTGGGGACCGGCAGCTCGCCCAGGCGGGCCGTCTCCTGGACCACCTCGAGCGGCGCGCGCAGCTCCTTGGCGGCCGCGAACAGCTCGTCGGGGCGCATCCCGGACAGCTCGCGAATGCCCTTCATCACGGCGCGCATGTGGCGCACCGCCTCCACGATATTGCCGGTGCCGGCCTCGCCCTTGGTCCGGATCATGGCCGCGCCCTCACCGATTCGACGCAGCGCCTCCCCCAGGTCACGGCAGCCGCACACGAATGGCACCTTGAAGGCGTGCTTGTCGATGTGGTGCTCCTCGTCGGCGGGGGTCAGCACCTCCGACTCGTCAATGAAGTCCACCTCAAGTTGCTGGAGGATCTGCGCCTCGGCGATGTGACCGATCCGGCACTTGGCCATGACCGGGATGCTGACCGCGGCCTTGATCTCCTCGATCAGCTTCGGGTCGCTCATCCGCGCCACCCCGCCGAACTTGCGAATGTCGCTCGGGACGCGCTCGAGGGCCATCACCGCCACCGCGCCCGCCTGCTCGGCGATGCGTGCGTGATCCGCGGTCACCACGTCCATGATCACGCCCCCGGAAAGCATCCGGGCTAGCCCGACCTTGGTGGTCCAGGTGCTGGTCTGTCCGTTCGTCGACTTCGTCATCAGACCGCTGATTGTACTCGTGGCCCGGTTTCGGCCCAAGTGGGGCGGTGGCGCCGCGTTGCTAGAATCCGCCGCACAGGAGGCGCCCGGGTGATAAACGCACCGGTGCTGGTGCTCAACCAGAACTACGAGCCGCTCAACGTCTGCGACATCAGGCGCGCCTTCGGCCTGCTCGGCGCTGAGAAGGCCGAACTCCTCGAGCGCAACCACCAGGTGATCCACACACCGACCCTGGCCATCGCCGCTCCGTCGGTGATCCGGCTGGTGTACCTGGTCCGACGCCCACGACCCCGAGTCAAGCTCAGCCGGCGCGAGGTCTTCGCCCGGGATCGGCATACCTGCCAGTACTGCGGCACGCTCAGTCGAGACCTGACCATCGACCACGTTGTGCCTCGGCATCGGGGCGGCTCGCACGAGTGGGAGAACCTGGCGGCGGCCTGTCGTGCGTGCAACCACCGCAAGGGCTCCAAGACCCTGCACGAGGCGCGGATGACGCTCCTGCGCGAGCCGCGCGCGCCGCGCGCCGATTCCCGCTACCTGTACGGCAGCTACCTGTCCGACGAGCGCAACGACGCCTGGCGCGCCTACCTCTTCCTGGACGACTCGCCTGCCGCCCGGTCCTGACCGGCGCGCGCCCGGAGATACCAGACCGATGCGCGATGGGGACCGGCTGAGGATCAGCCTCCCGGCTGAGGTGCGCGCCGTGCTGGGGGACCTGGCCGAAGCGGGCCACGAGGCGGCGCTGGTGGGCGGCTGCGTGCGCGACCTGGTCCGGGGCGAGGTGCCCAAGGACTGGGACCTGACCACCGCGGCGACGCCACAGATGGTCGCCGAGCGCTTCCCGGGCGCGAGTTGGCAGAACCAATTCGGCACGGTCACGGTCCGGATCGGGCCCGATGCCGATGCGGTGGAGGTGACCACCTACCGCAGCGAGGCCGGCTACCGCGACCGGCGCCGGCCCGACAGCGTGACCTGGGGCGAGTCACTCACCGATGACCTGGCTCGTCGCGACTTCACGATCAATGCCATGGCCTGGCTGCCCGCCGACCTCGCCGCGGGCGACGGGCGACTGGTGGATCCGTTCGGCGGTGCCGCAGACCTGGACGCCGGGATCCTGCGCGCAGTCGGCGATGCCGATCGTCGCTTCGAGGAGGATGCCCTGCGCCTGCTCCGCGCCGTCCGCTTTGCGACCCGGTTCGGGCTGCGACTCGACGAGGCGACCGCGGCGGCCATCCGGCGCCACGCTTCGGCGGCGGCGATGCTCTCCGGGGAGCGGGTCCGCGACGAGCTGCTGCGCCTGCTCGAAGCCACCGCCCCGTCGCTGGGGTTCCGGCTCATGGAAGAGCTGGGGCTGCTGGGCGTGGTACTCCCCGAGCTGGCCGTGCTGCGCGGCGTGCCGCAGGCCAAGGCGATGCCCGGCGACGCGCTGGACCATACCCTCGCCGCGGTTGACGCGGTGCCGCCGGAGCACACGCTGTTGCGCCTGGCCGCGCTGCTGCACGACCTGGGCAAGGCGCTGACCCTGGCCCACGGCCACTTCCTGGGCCACGAGACAGTGGGCCAGGAGCTTGCCCGGCAGGTCGGCGAGCGACTGCGGCTCCCCCGCGCCGACGCGCTGCGCATCGAGCGGCTGGTGCGCCAGCACATGTTCGCCTACGCCGCGGCCTGGTCCGATGCGGCGGTTCGGCGCTTCGTCAAGCGCGTCGGCGCGGACCTGCTCGACGACCTGTTCGCCCTGCGAGTCGCGGACAACGCCGCGTCCGGAGTGCGCGAGCCGAGCCGCGGTAGTCTGGTCGAGCTGCGCCTCCGCTGCGCCGCCGTGGTGGCCGGCGATCCGCTCGAGGTGCAGCAGGTGGCGATGGACGGGCATCGCTTGATGGCCGAACTGGGGCTCCCCCCCGGACCGCAGGTCGGTGCGCTCCTGGATCGGCTACTGGAGGCCGTCCTGGACGACCCAACCCTGAATCGGGAGGATCGGCTGCTCGAGCTGGCGCGCGGCTGGGTGAGCGAGGGTTCCTGATCCGGCCTGGCGGAGCCCTTGGGGGCCGCTGCTACAATCGGCGATCCCGGCCGCCCAAGCCACGCCGGGAGGGTGTGAGGGAGGCGCGGATTGCGGATCCTGGTCGTCGGCGGAGCCGGCTATGTGGGCTCGACCAGCGTCGAAGCGTTCGTCGACGCTGGTCACGCGGTCAGCGTGTACGACAACCTGTCCACCGGCCACCGCGACTCGATGGTCCGTGGCGCCCGGCTGGTGGTGGGTGGGATCCACGACCGAAAACGGCTGGAGCGGGTGCTGCGGGAGCACCGCATCGAGGCCGTGCTGCATGCCGCCGCCAAATCGCTGGTCGCCGAATCGATGGCCGACCCGGGCCTCTACTACCGCCACAACGTGACCGGTGGGGTGGCCCTCCTCGAGGCGATGCGCTCGTCGCGCGTCAACCGGATCGTCTTCTCGTCCACCGCGGCGGTCTACGGCGAGCCCAGGCGGGTCCCGATCGCCGAGGGCGACCGAACTGAACCGATCAACCCCTACGGTGCCACCAAGCTCGCCTTCGAGGGCTCGATGCGCTGGTTCGCCGCCTCGCACGGATTGCGGGCCATCAGCCTGCGCTACTTCAACGTGGCCGGCGCCACCGAGCGCAATGGCGAGGATCACAACCCGGAGACGCACCTGATCCCGATCGTGCTGCGGGTCGCCGGCGGCGAGCAGACGCACGTCCAGATCTTCGGTCAGGACTACAACACCCCCGATGGGACCTGCATCCGCGACTTCATCCACGTGCGCGACCTGGCCGCCGCTCACCTGCTCGCCCTCGAGGCCACGGGCGAGGCGGAGCCGTCGTTCGAGATCTACAACCTGGGCTCGGCGGCGGGGTTCAGCGTCCGGGAAGTCATCGAGGCCGCCCGCAAGGTGACCGGCCGCGCCATCCCCGCCCGCGTGGTGAAGCGCCGGATCGGAGATCCGCCGGTGCTGGTGGCGTCCTCGCGTCGCGCGCGGCGGGAGCTCGGCTGGGCGCCGCGCTACTCGGCGCTCGAACGGATGCTGGCCGATGCCTGGGCCTGGAAGCTCGCCCACCCCGCCGGCTACGGGCGGCCGAAGCGTTCGAAGACCGGGGCTGGCGGGGGCGAGGCGGCCGCTCAGCTCGCGCGATCGGTTGCTGGGACCTCCTAGAGGCCCGCCCCGAACTCCGCCGCCAGCCACGCGACGGCCCAGATGGCAACCACGCCGGCGACGGTGGCAGCCACGATCCAGCGCGAGCGACCGGCGCGGTGCGCCTCGGGGAGCAGCTCCGCGGCACCGATGTACAGGAAGAAGCCGGCAAACACGCCGAGCAGCCCACCCAGCGCCGGATCGGGGATCGGGACCAGCAGGCCCAGCACCATGCCCAGTACCGGGGCGACGGCAACCACGCTCACCCAGCGCCAGGTCTCACTGGCAGGGGTCCTGGCTGCCAACAGCAGACTGACGATCCCGATCCCGTCGCTGAAGCGGTGCACGATGACCACCACCGCGATCACGATCCCCAGCGAGCCGCCTACGCCGAGGCCCGCGGCCAGTGCCACGCCGTCCAGAAGGCTGTGGAAGCTCATCCCGAAGGCGCCCACGATCCCCAGGTGCCGATGGCTGGCCAGGTCGTGGTCCAGCTCGGCGGCCGTCTCGTGGCCAACGTGCACGGTCGTCAACTTCTCGATGGCGTAGAAGGCCAGGAAGCCGACTGCGGTGAAGATCATGGCCACGTCCAGCGAGCCGCCGAGGTGGTTGACCGACTCGGGGATCAGTTCGAAATAGGCGGCCCCGATCCGGATTCCGGCCCCCAGCGCGATGATCAGGCCGACCGAGCCAACTGCACGGAGTGCCACGAATCCACCGGCGAAGGCGGAGGCGAAGGCACCCACGCTGACGACGATCGCGGTCCACGGCATGACGGGCCGCAGTATCCCCGATCCGGCCCGTGCTACCATCGGGTTACTTCACTTCCGTTTCAGAGAGCATCGTTTGTCAGAGTCATCACGGCCCGCCGCGCGAGCGCGCGCCAGCCGTCCGCGACGCCGAGAGCGCGTCGCAATCTCAGCGGGCGGTCACGCCGCCCCAGCCGTCCTTGACGGCCCCGCCCAGCAACCAACCCTCACCGACGAACCGTCGCCGTTGATGGCCGCCGTGCTGGCCTCGCAGCGCGAGCATCGGTTCGGTCAGATCCAGCTGCCGGTCACCATCGCCCGTGCCCTGCACGAGATGGGCTACCTGGAGCCCACCGAGGTTCAGGCCCGATCCATCCCTGCCCTGCGCAGCGGGAAGGACCTGATCGGCCAGGCACAGACCGGCACCGGCAAGACCGCCGCATTCAGCATCCCCATCGTCGAGAAGGTCGATCCATCGGCCGGCTACGTGCAGGCCCTGGTCCTGACCCCCACCCGTGAGTTGTGCGCCCAGGTGACCGCCGAGATGGCACTCATCGGGCAGTTCCGCGGCGTGCGCCCGGTGGCGATCTACGGCGGCGCGGCCATGGACAAGCAGATCAGCGCCCTGGCGCGCGGCGCCCAGGTGGTGGTCGGCACCCCCGGACGCGTCCTTGACCTGGTGCGGCGCGGCGAACTGCGGCTGGATCGGGTCACCACCGTGATCCTCGACGAAGCGGACCGGATGCTGGACATGGGCTTCATCGTGGACGTGGAGACGATCCTGTCCCGCTGCCCGCGCTCGCGCCAGACCGCGCTCTTCTCCGCCACCATGCCGATGGCGATCCTGCGCATCTGTGACCGCTTCATGCGCCACGATGCCGAGCACGTTCGGGTCCGGCCCGAATCCCGGACCGTGGATTCAGTCCGCCAGGTGGTGTACTTCGTGGCCGAGCAGGACAAGATCGCGGCCCTGCTGGAACTGACCGACGAGTTCGGTTTCGACCGGCTGCTGGTGTTCCGGCACATGCAGATCGGGGTCGACCGGCTGACCGCCACCCTCCAGCGCCGTGGGCGGAGCGTTGCCGCGATGCACGGCGGCCTGACCCAGCGGGAGCGGGACAAGACCCTGGCCGATTTCAAGGATGGCAAGGTCCAGTTCCTGATCGCCACCAACGTCGCGTCCCGTGGCCTGGATATCACCGAGTTGCCATACGTGCTCAGCTACGACATTCCCGAGGACGCGGAGACCTATGTCCACCGCGTCGGTCGGACGGCACGCATGGGACGCGAGGGGACCGCCATCACCTTCGTGGGTGAGTGGGACCTGGCCGCCTGGGAGCAGATTCGGACCGAGGTCGGGGCCGACGTCGAGGAACGCGAGCTTCTGCTCTACTCCCCGCCTGCAGGGGTCTCAGCCGCGACCTGAACGTGCGGCCGGTGCCGCGAGTAGGCTAATCGGCATGTCCGACCAGGCCCCCATCCTGCCCCAGCGCGCGCAGGCCGCTCACGCGGTGGTCCACAGCGTGGCTTGGCTGTTCGAGCCGTACTGGCCCGGGGACCGCCTGTTGGCCCGCGTCTCCGACGGCCGTGTCAGCCTGACCGATCAGGGCGGCGAGGTGGTGGACGCCGACTACCCGGATGCGATCACCGAACTCGCCGCGGCGGTGGACGCCGCGCAGGCGCTGATCGATGGGATCTGGACCGGGATGCCGTTCATCGGCGACGGTGCGGCGGCGCGCATGACCGAAGCGCTTGCCGCTGAGGATGGCGACACCGACGCCGCCCGAAGCGACCCGCTCGACAACGAGACTCGCCGCGCGTTCGTTGCGGTCGATCTGCTCGAAGTGGACGGGGCGCCCCTCTACGACATCCCACTCATGGAACGCCGCCGGCTACTGGCTTCGGTCCTCGTCGAGAACGTCCGGGTTCGCATCTCCCCTGCGGTCAAGGTCCCAATCCGCTCCTGGGTGGACGCGTGGCGACGTCACGGATTCGACCTCTACGTGGCCAAGCACGGCAACTCGCGCTACGTCCCTGGCGAAGTCAGCGAAGAGTGGCTGATCCTGCCCACTTCGCCCGCCGCACCGCCCAATGCGTTCGCGCGGCTGATGGGTCAGCGACCCCGAAGGATGCGCCACATCGACGACTCCCCGGCTGGTTAGGCCGCTCGCATGAGACTTCGCCGGGCCCTGCCCGTCTTCTTGGCGGGCGTCGCCCTGCTCGCGTCGTGTGCCACGGCCAGCGTCAGCCCGAGCGCCTCCGCGCCGGGATCCTCCAATCCGAGCCAGGCTCCCAGCCTACCGGCGTCGGCCCTGCCCGGTGCTGAAATTGGCGACGCGCTGCGCGACGCCATCGACATCGACGCCATCCTCGCCGACCTGGCCCATCTGCAGGCGATCGCCGAGGAGCACGGCGGGGTGCGCGCCGCGGGGACGGAGGGTTACAACGCATCCGCCTCGTTCGTGGCCGACGAGCTGCGCCTGGCCGGATTCGAGGTCGAGCTGGACACCTTCGACGTCCCGCTCTTCACCCAGTCCGATCCGGGCCTGCTCGAGATCCTGGCCGATGGCGCGCCCGCCTTCGAGGGGCTGCGCGACTTCAAGCCGATGCTCTTCTCCGGCAGCGCCGACCTGACCGCCGCCGTCCATTCCCTCGGCTTCGACCCCGAGGCCGAGCCGGGTGATCGAAACGGACCTGGCTGCGACGCCTCCGACTGGGCAGAGGTGCCCGCCGGCGTGATCGTGGTCGCGCAGCCCGGTCAGTGCCGCCGCCGCCAGGCGGTTGATCACGCACAGGCCGCGGGCGTGCTCGCGCTGGTCACTGCCTATCCGGACTGGAGCCGCGACGCGGTGCTGCGCCCGACCCTGATCGACCCCGAGGGAGTGGAGATCGCGGTCATCGGTGCCACGCATCTCCTTGGCGTGGCGCTCCACGAAGCAGCCACGCTGGGCCAGGAGGTGCGCCTGGAGATCCACACCTCGATCGACTGGCGCACCACGGTCAACGTCATCGCCCAGACACCCGGCGGCGATCCCGAGCATGTCGTCATGCTCGGCGGCCATCTCGACTCGGTGATCGATGGTCCCGGCATCAACGACAACGGGACTGGAACCATGACGGTCCTGGAGATTGGCCGCCAGCTCGCGCGGCTGACAGCCGGTGAACCGGCCTGGCAGGTGCGGGTGGCGTTCTGGAGCGGCGAGGAGATCGGCTTGTGGGGCTCGTTCGCCTACGCCAACGCGCTGCCCCGCGAGGAGCGGGCCAGGATCGCGGCCTACCTCAACTTCGACATGCTCGGCTCCCCGAATGGGGTCAGGCTGGTCTACAGCGGCACCGATGCTTCGCGCGCCGAGTCGGCCACCATCGAGCGGCTGTTCGCGGCCGCGTTCGACGACGCGGGGCTGACCTGGGATAGCGAGGCACTCGGGGGAGCCAGCGACCACTACCCGTTCGACGAATTGCGGATCCCGGTCGGCGGACTCTTCTCCGGCGCCAATGAGGTCATGACCGCTGAGCACGCCGGCCTGTTCGGCGGTATCGCCGGCGAACTCGAGGATGCCTGCTACCACCTGTCCTGCGACACGGTCGACAACGTTGATGCCACGCTCCTCGAACAGATGGCGCGGGCCGCGGCGTGGGTGGTAGGGCGCCTTGCCAGCGGCCTGGTAGACCTCGGTGGGGCGGAGTAGGGCGCGCCCCTATCATCGGGCCAAATGCCCGCGCGACCCTCCCACCAGAAGCTCGTGGCGGATCGGCGTGCCCGGCGCCGCACAGCCGAATCGGTCATGGAGCGGCTAGGTCAACGGTACGAGCATCCCGCCTGGGGCGGCCCTCGGCTCGACCCGGTCAGCGAGTTGGTGCTCACCATCCTCAGCCAGAACACGGCCGACACCAACTCGTTCCGCGCCTTCACCGCCCTGCGGGCCCGATACGCCTCTTGGGCAGAGGTGCTGGCCGCGCCCACCGACGAGCTGGTCGAGGTCATCCGCCCCGGCGGCCTGGCTCCGACCAAGGCCCCCCGGATCCAGGCCGTGCTGGCTGAGGTCCGCGATGCCAGCAACGGCAGCTGGGACCTCTCCTTCCTGGGGGAGTGGCCATTGGAGCGAGGGCGGGAGTGGCTGATCGACCTCCCCGGGATCGGGCGCAAGACGGCGGCCCTGGTGCTGCTCTTCGCCTTTGGCAGGCCGGCGCTGCCGGTGGACACCCACGTGCATCGGGTCGCGCTGCGTTTGGGCCTGATCCCGCCCAAGACCGATGTGGAGCGGGCGCACCGGCTCCTGGAAGCCGCGCTCACCCCGGGCGAGATGTACCCGTTTCACGTGGAGCTGATCCGCCACGGGCGTGACACCTGCCGAGCCCCGCGCCCGATCTGCGGCCTCTGCCCCCTCACCGACCTGTGCCCCTACTACGCGCTGGCGTCACGAGGCAAGGCACCCATGGCTCCCATTCCTCGCAACCCCGCGGGCGCTGCCGGCGCAGAGCCGCGGTACCACGACGAACTGCTCCACGGCTGGGCGCCGCCCGAGGCCCGCTGAAGACCGGCTGCTAGAATCCGGCCCCGATCGGGCCGAAGTAGCTCAGGGGTAGAGCAGCGGTTTCGTAAACCGCCGGTCGAGGGTTCGAATCCCTCCTTCGGCTCCAGCACCCTGAGCGTTGGCAGGGGCTATGGGGCGGCTGTGTAGGCGGCCCTGACCGCGCCGACCGTCAGGCTGCCGGAGTTGCCACCCAACCAGCAATCGGCGAAGTATGCGTAGCTCGCGTTGTCGATCGTCGCGCTATCGATCGTGGAGTCGGTGAGCTCGACCAGCCCAGGCACCGCTGAGATACCGGTCGACGTCGTTGCACCCATGAGCGCGATCGTGCTGGCATCGTCCAGGCGTTTCCCGTACAGGTTGCAAAAGGTTTCCTCGCTAGCCAGATCGTCGAAGAAGGTGCCTGTGAAGGAGGTCACCAGTGCCCCATTCGGGAAGGCCAGGCCACAGGCGTAATGCGCATCGTCGCCGGCGCGAGCGCCGCCGGTTTCGCCGTAGTTGACAACGTTGAAGACCGGGAACAACGCCGTGCCCGCGCACGAGGCCGTACCCGGGAACAGTGCATCACTGCCGAGGAGGTCGGTGCTGTCCAGTCCGTCGAGCTTGTCCGCGTTGACCACCGGAGTCTTGCCCGCGGCCAACGCACCCAGCCGGTTCATGAAGGCCGCCATCTGCTCGCGGGTGACGAAGGCGCTCGGACAGTAGTTGCCACCGCCACAACCGGTGGTCACCCCGGATGCGGCCAGGGCGCTGATGTCGGCGTGGAAAAGGTTGGAGTCCGGGACATCGGCGAAGTCGTGGATCGCCAGCGCGCCAAGCGGGAAGGCCGCCAGGACGGTGACGAGGGCGAGGATCGCCAGCAGGCGGGATCGAGGGACGGGCATGGGACTCTCCAGGGTAGGCGGCCCGGTGGCCGGGCCATCGGTCGGCCTCGACGCCAGCGGATCGGGTTCGTGCCGGCATTCTGGCATCCGCCCGCCTATCCGTCGAGGGTTCGAATCCCTCCTTCGGCTCCAGCTCAGAGGTCGGCGCTGAAGGTGTCGCACCCGTTCGGGTCGCCACCGTCGAGGCCTACCTGGAACCAGGCCTTTCGCTGCTCCGACGAGCCGTGCGTCCAGGTCTCCGGGTTCACCTGCCCCTGGGTGGCCTCCTGGATCCGATCGTCGCCCACCGCCTCGGCCGCATCCAGCGCCTGGGCGACCTGGTCAGCGGTGATCGGCTCGAGGTATCCGGTCTCCACCGCGTGGTTGGCCCACACCCCGGCGTAGCAGTCCGCCTGCAACTCGGTGCGCACCGCCTGGCTCTCGGCACCCGATCCGCCGCCCCCGGCGGTGAGCACGCCGAGCAGGTTCTGGACGTGGTGGCCGTATTCATGCGCGATCACGTAGGCCTCGGCGAACGGCCCGCCTTCCGCGCCAAACTGCGCCTCCAACTGGTCGAAGAAACCGAGGTCGATGTAGACGCCAGCATCCGGTGGGCAATAGAAGGGGCCGACCGCGCTGGACGCGGTGCCACAGCCGGTGCTGATGGTCGCCGTGAATAAGGTGGTCAGGGCCGGCTCGTAGCCCTGCACCGCCTCGCTCCAATACGCCTGGATGCTGTTCACGTAGCCCACGATCCGGCAGTCGTCGCGCGCGTTTGCATCGGCACCGGTGCGGCACTCCTCGGACAGGTCGGTTTCCGCGCCGCTGCCCACCGTCCGGCCATCCAGGATGCCGGCGGGCAGGTCGGACGGATTGCCGCCGAGTACCAGGAAGAGAACGACCAGCACGATACCGCCCAATCCGCCCCCGACCGCGATGGTGCCGCCCCGGCCGCGCACGTCGCGGACCTGCCCCGGGTCGAGTCGCGCACCGGGCCGGAAGGTCATGGCTGCGTACTGTACGCGCGAGTCCGAATTCGCGCCGAGCGTGGCTCGGGAGGTCTCGTCTCCAGGTCCTGGCTCCGTGGCGATACACTCCCGCCGGAGGTCGTTCGGTTGTTACCTCGGTCCCTTCGACTTGTGTTGGTGTTCGCCGTGACGTGCGGAGTCGGGATGGGATTCCCGACGGCGGTGCATGCGTGCCTGACGGCGGACAACCCACCGTGGTCGGAGGACCTCGAGCCCCAGCGCGTCCTGATCGGCCGGGTCGTGGCCGGTGACGTCACCGTCAGCCGCTGGCAGATCCAACTCGGTTCCCTCTTCTACGGTCCAGAACTGCCATCCCCGTTCACGCTTACTCACGGGGGCAACTGCCTCTTCAACCCGGTCGCCGACCAGCTTGTCGCCGGCATCCGGGTCGCCATTTTCGAGCTCGATGGCGGCGCGGCGAGAGACGAGATTTCCAGCTTCGGCGCACTGGTATGGGTCATGGACGAGAGCGGGAAGCTCACCGAAGGTCCCACCTCGGTGGATGGGTCCTTGCCGACCCTGAACGATCTCCTGGCCCGCGTGCCGGACACGGCGGTCGCGACCCCAACCGGAGCGGGGCCTACGCCGGTTGCCCTGCTGGGCCTCTCGTCCCTGGTCATGGCCTCGCTGATCTGGGCGCGTCAGCGGCGCATACTGCGGCCATGATCGTTGTGACGACCCCGTACCTTGCCGGGCACCGGGTGGTGGAGGCCAAGGGCCAGGTCTTCGGGCTGGTAGTTCGCTCCCGGGGACTGGGCGGCAACATCGCCGCTGGCCTGCGCAGCCTGGTCGGCGGCGAGATCAAGGAGTACACCGAGCTACTGGAGGACACCCGACGCCAGGCGCTGGATCGGATGGTCCACAACGCGACCCTGATGGGTGCCAACGCGGTGATCAGCATGCGCTTCGACAGCTCGCAGATCGGCCAGTCGATGAGCGAGATCGTGGCCTACGGCAGCGCGGTGGTGGTCGAGCCTGATCCCGCGGCCGTCCAGGCCGCGGACTGAGCGACCCGCGCCGATGATGCCCATGCTGCGGGCCATCCTGGGCGTCGGCGGTGGTGCGCTGCTGATCCTGGGCCTGGGGAGCGTGCTTGCCAATGCGCAGCCTGGAGTCGGCCTGTACCTGATCGGGATCGGCGGAGCGGGGGTGCTGATCGCCTTCTTTGAGCGGATGCGCTATCGGCGGGATGCCTTGGTGACCGATGCGCCAGCTGCCGGCTGGCGCCGCACCGACGAGGTCTTCGTGGACCCGACCACCGGGGTGCGAACCCGCGTCTGGGTTGACCCGGTCAGCGGGCAGCGCGACTACCGCCCGGAGGGCTGAGCTTCAGACAAAGTTGTCAGTCGCTCGACCGCGGGCACCCCGTCAGTGGGGCGTCTACGAGGCCGGGTCCGAGGGCGACGATAGTCCCGGGAGCGCCAATCGTCGCGGTTGGCCGCCCTTCGGCGTCGAACAGGATGGCCCATGCGGAGCCGGGCCTCGCGGTAAAGGCGATGAGGGTAGCGCAGTCCACCGGTCGGACCAGGCGAACCGCAAGCGGCGTGAGTGTGTGCGCGCCCGCTATGCCGCCTCCTCCGCCTGCGCTGAGAGCAAAGGCCGTGGACCCGATCTCCAGCACATACTCATCAGCGTGCGTCCAATCGCGTGGCTGCTTTCCGCTTACTGACACCGAAACGGAGTCACAGCCAGGGGGGCCAGGGGTACAGGGCGGCGCCGTAGGCAGGCACGCGGCAGTGCCAGCCACGAGAGCCAGGGTAAGGACGAGCCGAGACGATGCCTGGTGAGTGTCCATCCTTGTGGCCTCCCGCCCTAGTGACTCCGGCCCCGCTCCTTGCGTCGTCAGGTATCGAGGGACCAGCCCCACACCGCGAGGGCGTTGTGGATCTTCGCAAAGACCCCGCTGCTTGACCCCTCGGGCGCACCGACCAGTGTGCCAAAGGCAATAATGCCGTTCGCGGTGTTGACGTACATCGGCGAGCCGCTATCTCCATGGTCCGCAAGGATGAAGTTGTACTGTGCTCCGTTAAGGCAGATGCTCTCAAAGGGCTCGTCGTAGCAGTACAGGACGGTCGGGTTACCCACCGATCCACAGTCCACGGCTTGGGTCTTTCCCAGTGAGGCGCACACAGTTTCACCCTGCACCGGCAGCCGTTCGCTCGTCACCAAGAAGCTGGATCCAATGATCAAGCGTGACGCTTGTGCGTCTGGCATTTGCACCCGCATCATGTCCAAGGTGTTCGGAAAGAGTGTCGCGGTCTCTGCACCAACGAACCCGTTGCCCGGGAGTCCCTGGTGGTACCAGTTGTTGGAGTCCTGATATCCGCAATGCCCAGCCGTGACAAACTGCTCGTCACCGCCTGATCCAACGACATGAAACGCCATGGTGCAGATGGGCCCTGTTTCTGAACCTTGGCGTACGCGGGCGCCTCCGCGCATCGGATCAACGCAATTGTCGCGCGATGTGCAGACGAGCGGGTCTACCTGGTTGCTGGGCCTAACGTCTATCGGCACCGCAAGTGCCTCCGTGGCGCTGCTGGCAAAAGCCATCGCCGCCGCGATCATTTCCGCTGGGACGTACACCACAATCTGGTTCGCTCGCTCGTCGATGGCCATCTCAACTAATGGCGGCGCCCCAGAACTGCGCCATAGACCCGGTAGTGCGGCGGCGGCATCTTCGAGCTCGTTGTAGGTATGAGCGGCACTCACGAAGGTGATCTTGCGCGAGGCAACCGGAAGCAGCGAGGCCAGTTGCTCGTTTAGAGCAGGATTCTCACCCACCAAGAGGACGACCAGCCCGCCGTCGGTGCGTTGGTCGAAGTATGCGCCCGCGAATTGCGGCAGCGAACGAGCCTCAACGAGCACGGCCCTCGCTGCTAGGTCTGCGAAGGTCATCCGGCCTATCAGATCAATCTCGTCCTCCTCGTCAGAGGTCATCACGATCCCCCATTCCGAGGAGCCCACGTCGAGGCCCGACAGCATCAATGCGCGAACCGACTCATAGTCGGCTGTGAGCCCGAAGTTGGCGCGCTCTTGAATGGCGATGGCCAACTCCTCCTCGCTGACGATGACGGACGCCGCAGAAGCGATGCCTGGGATCAGCGCAAGGGTAAGAGCCAGGCTAACGACCTGCGCATGTCGCATGTGCACGATGCCTCCGCGTTTCGACATTTGTTGGCCGCAAAGGGACTCCCGGTTCGAATCTGGCACCCATTCGACTGATAGCCATCGATTTCGACAAGTGCCGTTGGTCACGATCCGCCGACGTTCGCGCCTAGGTCGGGCGCCCGATGGCGTAGGCTCCCCGTCGTGATCGAGCGGGCTCGCGACGCGTTCAACGCGCTCACCGCGCGCCATGACACCGCGTGGGAGCTGGGGATGGCCGCCCTGGCGGTGGCGTACGTGGCGATAGGGTTTGCGGGCGACGGGGCGCCGGCGGCCCAGGCCGCGACGCTGGCGGCGGGCGACGCGGTGCTCACCGGCATCTTCGTGGCCGAGTTCGCGCTCCGCTTCGGCGCGTCGCGAGACCGGCTGGCCTACCTGCGCGGCCATTGGATCGACCTGGTGGCGCTGATCCCCGTGGCACGCGGGGCGCGAATCCTGCGCCTGGTGCGCCTGCTCCGGCTGGTGCGCGCATTCGCCGGGGTGTATCGGGCGCTGCTCCACGTCGGGCGCCTGGCCGGGCACCGTGGCCTGATCTGGCTGTTCGTGACCTGGCTGGGGGTGATGGTGCTCAGCTCGCTGGCGCTGTACGTCGCCGAGGAGGGGGTCAACGCCGCGATCACCACCCCATTCGACGCGCTGTGGTGGGGGGTGGTGACCCTGACCACGGTCGGCTACGGCGACGTCTACCCGATCACGCCCGAGGGGCGGCTGGCTGCCAGCCTGCTCATGCTGCTGGGGATCGGCCTCTTCAGCGCGATCACCGCCACCGTCACCAGCTTCATGATCGGCGGGTCGTCCGCGCCGTCCGCCGCCGCACGGCTGCGCGAACTGGCGTCGCTGCGCGAGGACGGGCTGATCAGCGAGGCTGAGTTCGCGGAGAAGCGCGCCGCCGTGGTGCAGCAGTTGTAGAGGCGCCGCACCTGAACGGCTAGAGTCCCGCACAGGTAGTACCGGGTGGCGGGCAAGCGCACCGCGGCCGCGGGCCCCCGGATACGAGGTCGCCGTGCTCGGATACGCGATTCGCCGCATCCTGTGGATCATCCCGGTGGTCCTGGGCGCCTCGTTTTTGGCCTTCACCGTCATGCACGCGGCCCCGGGCAGCCCATGGAATCGCGAGGGCCGCCCGCTCCCGGCATGGCTGATCGAACGCCTCAACGAGCAACTCGGGTTGGACCAGCCACTCCCGATGCAGTACCTCGCCTGGCTGGGCCGGATGCTGACCGGCGATTTCGGCCTGAGCGTGTCAGACCGACCGAGCGACCTGTCGGCAGTGGTCGTCGGCTCGCTCGGACCATCGGCCCAACTGGGATTGATGGCCTTCGGGCTGGCACTCCTGATCGGGATCCCGCTGGGCCTGATTGCGGCCATCCGGCATCGGACCGTGGTGGACTACGTCGCAACCGGCATCTCGGTGCTGGGGATGGCCGCGCCCGCCTTCGTGCTGGCCGGGATCCTGCAATTGAGCTTTGGCCTGCCCGAGTGGCGGATCGAACGCGGCGAGGGCCTCTTCCCGGTGGGGGGCTGGGAAACCCCGATGCACTGGGTCCTCCCCACTCTGGCGATGGCAGGCCTGCCGATGGCCCAGATCGCCCGATTCACCCGGGCCAGCATGCTCGAGGTCATGCACGCCGAGTACGTGCGCACCGCGCATGCGAAGGGGCTCCAGGAACGGCACATCGTGCAGTTCCACCTCGTCCGCAACGCGGTGATCCCGCTGCTCACGATCAGCGGACCGATCCTGGCCCTGATGCTGACCGGTTCGATCGTGGTCGAGCGGGTCTTCGACATCCCGGGCCTGGGCAACCTGTATTGGAGCTCCATGCGGGTTCGCGACTACGGGACCCTGATGGGGATCACCTTCCTGGTGGCCACCGCCTTCGCGGTGCTCAACGCGGCAGTGGATGTCGCGTACGGGTTCATCGACCCGCGGATCCGGGATCGGTCCCTGCGCCAACCATGAGCCGCCACGTCAGCGTAGTACCGTACCGCGGACCGTTCTTGGGAGGGCGTCGTGCTGGGCTATACCATCCGCCGGCTGCTGTGGGTCGTCCCGGTGGTGCTGGGGGCGACCATCTTCACATTCGCGGTGATGCACGCCGCACCCGGCAGCCCCTGGAACCGCGAGGGGCGGCAGCTCGACCCGGTGATCGTCGAGCGGCTCAACCAGCAACTCGGCCTGGACCAGCCGCTCCCGATGCAGTACCTGGCCTGGCTGGGACGACTGGCGACGGGCGACTTCGGGGTCAGCACCCTGCCGCGGCCCGACCGCCCCGGCCCGTCGGGCACGCCGGGATCGGCGGGCGATCACATCGGGGAGTCGGCCTGGCCGTCGATCCACCTGGGCCTGATGGCCTTCGGCCTAGCGGTGGCGCTCGGCGTGCCGCTGGGGGTGGCCGCCGCGATCCGGCATCGGACCGTTGTCGACTACCTGGCCACCGGCGTCAGCCTGATCGGGCTGGCCGCGCCGGCGTTCGTGCTGGGTGCTGTGCTGCAACAGGCCATCGGCACCCCGGACTGGCGCTTCGTGCGCGGTGAAGGGATCTTCCCGCAGCACGGCTGGGGGACGCCCGCGCACTGGGTCCTGCCGACCCTGGCCATGGCCGGGTTGCCGATGGCCTACATCGCCCGCGTGACGCGAGCCAGCATGCTTGACGTGCTCCACGCCGACTACGTGCGCACCGCGCATTCCAAGGGGCTCACCGAGCGCTGGATCGTCAACCGCCACATCCTGCGCAACGCACTCGTGCCGCTGACCACGATCGCGGGCCCGATGCTGGCCCTGCTGATGGCCGGTTCGATCGCGGTCGAGCTCACCTTCAACATCCCGGGGCTGGGGTACCTGTACTGGAACGCGATGCGCTTCCGCGACTACGCCACGGTGATGGGGATCACGGTCCTGTACGCGGTCGCGATTGCCCTGCTCAACGCGGCGGTGGACATCGGCTACGGGGTGATCGACCCGCGGATGCGCGACCGGACGGTCAACCCGGTATGACCGAGCGACCGCCTCGCGGCTACTGGGCCGACGCGCTGCTGCGGCTGCGGCATTCGCCGTCGGGGATGATCGGCCTGGTGCTGGTGGGGCTCCTCGTGTTCCTGGGTATCTTCGGCCCCGCACTGGCGCCGTGGGATTACCGCGTCCAGGATCTCGAAGCGGTGCTGGCCAACGATGCCAAGCCGCTTCCGCCGGGGACGGCGGGCCACCTGCTGGGCACCGACGTGCTCGGCCGCGACCTGTTCAGCCGGACCATCGACGGGGCGCAGGTCTCGCTCACCGTCGCTGTCATCGCCCAGATCATGGTCCTGCTGATCGGTGTCCCGATGGGTGCCACGGCGGGTTGGGTGGGGGGCCGGACCGAGTCCCTGCTGATGGGCTTCACCGACGTGATGTACGCGTTCCCCGACCTGTTCTTCATCGTGGCCGTGACCTCCGCCGCGGTGTACACCCCGCTCTTCCTGGTACTGAACGGGCTGTTCGTGGTCTTCGTGGCCATCGGGCTGATCAGTTGGGTGACGATGGCGCGGCTGGTGCGGGCCCAGGTGCTCTCGCTGCGCACCCGTGAGTACGTCGAGGCCGCCCGCGCCCTGGGAGTCCCCGGCCGACGGATCGTGATCCGGCACATCCTGCCCAACGCCATCGGCCCGATCATCGTGGCGGTCAGTGTCGGGATCCCGGCCGCCGTGCTGGCCGAGTCGACGCTCTCGTTCCTAGGGCTGGGGGTGCAGGGTCCGCGCGCTTCGTGGGGGTCGCTGATCGCGTTCGGACTGGGGGATGCGGTGCGGGCGCCGTGGCTGATGATCCCGCCGATCGTGGCATTGGGCCTGGCAATGATCGGCTTCACCCTGCTGGGCGACGGACTGCGCGACGCATTCGACCCGCGCCTCAGCAGGCGGCGCTAGGGAAGGTCAGCTCGAGGAGCCGTCCTCGTCGTCGCCGGACACGGCGGCTGCCTCGTCGGTCGGCGCAGCCTCGCCCTCAGCCTCGACGACCGCTACTTCCTCCTCGCGCCGCGGCGGAGCCACCCTGGCGACCAGTTCATCGGGCTCGTTCAGGACCGTCACCCTGGCCGGCACCGCGATGTCTCGCACGTGGATGCTGCCTTCAAAGTCCTCCAGGCCGCTGATGTCCACGCTCAGCTCGTGGGGCAGGTCGGTGGGGAGGGCGCGGACCTTGAGGTGGTCGAGCTGGGTGAAGAGGATCCCGTCCAGGTTCTCGACCGCCGGCGAGGTGCCGGTGAACGCCAGCCGCACATCGGCCTGCATCTCCTCGCGCACGTTGAAGGCGAAGAAGTCCACGTGGTACGGCCGCCCGGTGAGCGGATGGCGATGGACCGACTTGATGATCGCGCTGGTGGGACGCCCGCCAGCCACCGCCACCTCCACGATGCTGGTTCGTCCGGCTTTCGCATACAGCTCCTCGAAGGCCTTCCCGTCGAACTGGATCGCCTGGGAGCCGTGCTCCTTGCCGAACAGGACGCCCGGCACCAGGCCGGTGCGGCGCAGGGCCTTGTTGGCCTTGCCCAATGCGGCGCGCGGGTCGACGGCAAACTGCAGATCCATGGGGCGGCGAATCCTAGCAGGCGCGGGGGAGGAGCGGCAAACCGGCGGCTATTGCAACCCCGGCCGTCGGTAGAATCGGGGCCAATGAAGGAAGGTGCCCGAGCCCCGCGGATCGTGGTCACGGTGCAGTCGCCGCAGAAGGCGCGCAGCGAGGAGATCGCCTGGCGCAAGAACGACCGTTACTTCGAGGGGGTGAAGCGGCATGGGGGCGAGGTGATGGTGCTCGACGAGTCCAGCAGCGCTGCGCAGCGGAAGGCAGCCTTCGCCTCGATGGACGGCCTGCTGCTGTCAGGCGGGGCGGACCTGGATCCGGCACTCTACGGGCAGACGCCCGAGCCCACGACCGTCATCGAGCCGGAGCGCGACCGGCTGGAGCAGGCTGCATTCGCAGCCGCCGAGGCACGCCGGGTGCCGGTCTTCGGGATCTGCCGCGGGATGCAGGCAATCAACGTGTTCCGGGGTGGTTCGCTGATCCAGGAGCTGATCGGCCACAACAGCCCGACCTACCCGGCCCCGGAAGCCCACTACCACCACATGAGCGTGGCGGCTGGCTCGCGCCTGGAGCAGATCCTGGGTGAGCCGGAAGCCAGGGTGAACACCTATCACCACCAGGGCCTGCGCCCCGACCAGGTGGGCGACGGACTGCGGGTGAGCGGAATGGACGGCGGCCTGGTCGAGGCGGTCGAAGGCACCGATCCGGATCGGTGGCTGGTCGCGGTCCAGAGCCACCCCGAGCGGACCGAGTTCACCTCGCCGGAATTCGAGAACCTGTGGCGCGAGTTCCTGGTCGCGGCGCAGGAGTTCGCCGCCCGCGGCTAGGCGCGCGGCTAGCTCAGGCGCGGATCCGCGCCCCGGTCGCGTCGTACAGCGGCTCGGCAGCGACCTCGCAACCGACCCACGCCCCGAACACTTCCACCTCGCCCCGCGTCCCGACCGCGGCCGCCGACGGCGGCAGGTACGCGTACGCGATGGAGCGCTCGACGGTGAACCCGTACCCGCCCGAGGTGATCCGCCCCACCACCTGGCCGCCTACGCGCACTGGCTCGTTGCCGAGCGCCACCGAGCGCGGGTCGTCGAGCACCAGGCAGCACAGTTGGCGGCTGAGCGGCGCCTCGGATGCCGCCACCAATGCCTCCCGGCCGATGAAACCGCCGGGCTTGTTCAGTCGCACGGCGAAGCCAAGCCCGGCCTGGACCGGCGTCTCCTCGGGGGTGATGTCGGATGACCAGACCCGATAGCCCTTCTCCAGGCGCATGGCGTCGATGGCCCGATAGCCCGCGGCCAGCATCCCCAGCGGCGCCCCGGCAACCCACAGCGTGTCCCACAGCGCGAGGCCGTACTCCATCGGGCAGTAGAGTTCCCAGCCGAGCTCGCCGACATAGGTGACGCGGAGGGCGAGGACCGGCACATGGCCGACCGCGATCTGGCGGGCGGTCAGGTACGGGAACGCCTCGTTGCTCAGGTCGTCGCTGCTGACCGAGGCCAGGATCTCGCGGGCGCGTGGCCCCCACAGGCCCAGGCAGGCGCGCGAGGAGGTGACATCGGCGACGGTGACGCTGCCGTCATCGGGGGCGTGGCCGCGGATCCAGCCCAGGTCGTGGTTGCCGAAGGCGGTGCCGGTCACGATCCAGAATCGGTCCGTGGCGAGGCGGGTTACGGTGAAGTCGCACTCGATCCCGCCCCGCTGGTTGAGCATCTGGGTGTAGGTGATCCGGCCGACCGCGCGGTCCATCTCGTTGTCGCACAGGCGCTGGACCAGGCCCAGCG
>JBKJYH010000037.1:0-5185 GCA_046715765.1 Candidatus Limnocylindria bacterium | reverse complement strand
CCGCGGACTGATCAGATCACCTGAACACTACGGAACGCCCCCTTACCAGCGGCTTACCTGGGAGGGTGGGAAGCGTGCGCGGGACGCGCGGGACGCCCGCTACCCGTACCGGCCGTGGCCCCAGCCGCGGGCCAGCTCGATCCCCCGTCGGATCAGGCGCTTCCCCGGCGGGGCGCTCACGGGCGGGCCATCCAGATCCTCGTCAGGGGGGTAGCTGCGCCGCCCCAGGCCAATCGGACCGCCGGCCGACGGCGGATACAGGTCCACCCCATCGATCCGCACAGTGGGTGAGCCGGGGAAGGCCAGGAAGTCGGCGTCGGCAATGGAGCCGACCACGATCAGCTGGATGGCGGTCTCGAAGGCGTCCTCGCCCAGCACCTGCTGGAGGAGAAGGTGGACCTCCATCGCCGCAGGGTCGTCCTCGGTGACCAGCAACTCGACGCGCACCGATGCGACCCTCAGGCCTGCCCGAGGTACAGCACGAAACCGATGAGGGCCACGACGGCCAGCGCGTCGGCGGCCAACAGGCGTTGCTGCTCCGGGGGGGTCAGGCCGCGCGACCCCCGAAGCGCCGATGCTGGCGCGGCACGGCCGCGCCAGGCGAGGTATCGGTCCGCGTTGGTGTCACGGGTGCGCCGGTCGCGCACCGATTGCCAGGCCGGCCAGCCGATGGCAACCGCCCCGGCTCCGGCGGCGACAGCCAGGGCCAGCCAGATCAATGGGCTCACGCGGCGACCGGAGGCAGCGGGTCAGCCGCCTCGTCCACCAGGTAGGTGACCCGCGCGGCGCGGATCTGGCCGGCGGCAGCCGACGGATCGCCCATCCGAATGCGGCGCAGGGCATCGGCCTTGTCGGCGCCGGTGGCGGTGAAGAGCACCTCGCGCGCGGCATTCAGCAGCGGGAAGGTGAGAGTCATCCGCCAGCAGCCGGGGCCCGGTGCCCAGGTGCCGGCCGCCCATCGGTCCGAAACGCCGAGTGCGGATGAGCCGGGGAAGAGGGACGCCGTATGCCCGTCGCGGCCGATCCCCAGCCAGGCCAGGTCGAGGACCGGGGGTGGGGTGGCCGGGTCGAGCGCAGCCTCGGGCGAGATGCCGAACGCCCGGGCCAGCTCGAGGTGGTAGGCGGTGGCGGCGGAGTCAAGGTCAGGCCCCTCGGCGGGCATGCGGTGGACCGCGCCCTGGCGCAGCCCGGGCAGCTGAGAGAGCCAGCCCATCCAGGCGGAGCCGAAGTTGGAATCGGGGTGGTCGGGCGGCACGGTCCGCTCATCGGCCCAGAAGAACTCGACCTTGCTCCAGTCCACCGCATCCACCCGTGGCGGACGGGTGAGCAGCGGATAGGCCAGGCGTGGCGTGCCGCCGCCGGAGATCGCCACCCGCGCCACGCCGCGGCGGCTGATCGCGTTGCGCAGGATGGCCACCACCTTGTCGGCAGCGGCCTCGGCGACCGCGGCGGGATCCGCGAGGCGAATGAAGGTCGCAGTCACGCGGCGAGACTCAGGCCGCGTCGGCGCTGCCTGAGCGGGCCGATGCCAGGAAGATGGCGGCGGCGCGCAGCGCGTCCTCGTAGACCGGGTCGTGGCGGTCGTTGACCAGGCTGCGGGCCAGCAGCTCCGCCTCTCCAGGCGGGTCCATCCGGACCCGGCGCAGCAGGGCGGTCATGCCGTCAACGTTACTCACCACGGTCGCCTCGTCGGGCGCGGTGCGATCGATGATGAACTCCCCCGCCCCGGTCTCCCCGTAGCAGCGCAGCCGGATGGTGACCAGCTCGCCGGGCGCCATCTCGGTCGTCTCGACCGGCTCCACGCGCAGCTCCACCATCTGGTGGCGCCCCTCCAGCAAGAGGTTGAGCCGGCCCTCGGTCAGCGGCTCCACGGTTCGGTATCGGCGCCAATCCAGCCGCGCGGCCAGCCAGCCGGCGAACAGGAGCGGCGCGGCCAAGGGCGAGAGGGCGCCGGGGATCGCATCCGCGCGGTCGGTGCGGCGCGGGCGCCCCGGTCGACGGTGAGCAGGAGCCACCGCATAGCGCAGGATCAATCGGTTCAGGTTGGGCAGGTAGCGTCGGAATCGGGGGCCGTCGAAGAACTGGGCGGTCAGTTCCTGCCAGTGCTCCAGGCGCTCCCAGGCCAGGTCACCGATCCCGCTCCGCCGACGCAGGCCGGTCAGCCTCCGGAAGCCGACGAGCAGATCGTCGAAATCGGACGAGTCGACCACCAGCCGATCCGACAACTCCACCAGCTGGTCGAAGATGGGGTCCGCGAAGGGCGGGCTGCCCGGCCACCAGACGTGGGTCGGCAGGTCGTGGATCAGGAGCGGGGCGACGGTGGCAGAGAGGTGGGCCGCGGCCTCGCCGCGAACGCTCAGGACCACCTCCTCGTAGCAGACCTGCTCCCCGTCGCCGCCGGGTCTGGCGTGGCAGTGCGCGCTGACCGCGGCATCCAGGCCAGGTGCGCCCGCCCGATCCGCCAACAGCACCAGGGCACGCGACGGATGTCGGTAGCCCAGCGCCAGCATGGTCCGCAGCACCCGGTCGGCGGCCTCCTCCCCCGGGACGCTGACCACCAGGTTGAGGACCGATGCGCGACCGTGGGCCTGCCCCTTCTCGGTCACGGTCGGGTCGTCGCCATTCGCCGGGCGGGTCCACAGGCCAGCCAGGTGGCCGGCCACCGCGCGCACGCTGGTGCCGTGCTCGGACCAGATGGGCGCGACCACCGACTCGGCTTCGCCGAACCGCATCAGGCGCTTGTGGGCCGCCTGGGCCGTGCCTGCGCTGGTCATGGCCGGCGCCACTCGCGCCCGTCGCGCCCCAGCAGCTCGTCCGCGGCGGGTGGGCCCCACGAACCTGCCCCGTAGAAGTGGAGCGGGCCGCCCTCGCCGGCGGACCAGGCGGCCAGGATCGGGTCGAGGATCTCCCAGGCCCGCTCGGCCTCGTCGCCGCGAGTGAAGAGCGACGCATCGCCGATCATGCAGTCGAGCAGCAGCGTCTCGTAGGCATCCGGCGAATCGAGCGCAAACGACGAGCCGTAGCGGAAGTCCATGTTCACGCCCCGGATCTGGAGCCCCTGGCCGGGCACCTTGGCGCCGAAGCGGAGCAGGATCCCCTCGTCGGGCTGGACCCGGATGGCGAGCACGTTGGGATCGAGCCCCTCCATCCCGGCCCGACCGAAGAGGGCCAGCGGCGGGCGCCGGAACTGGACCGCGATCTCGGTCACCCGGGTCGCCATCGCCTTGCCGGTGCGGATGTAGAACGGGACCCCCGCCCAGCGCCACGACTCGAGCTGGAAGCGAAGGGCGACGAAGGTCTCGGTCTCCGAGGACGGCGACACCTCCGGCTCGTCGCGGTAGGCGACCGCCCGCTCACCCTCCACCCAGCCCGATACGTACTGGCCACGGACGGTGGCCTCGGCCACCTCCGCGTGGGAGATCGGCTTCAGCGCGCGCAGGACCTTGAGCTTCTCGTCGCGCAGGTCCTCGGGCGAAAACTCGACCGGCGGCTCCATCGCGAACATGGCCAGCAGCTGGAGGACATGGTTCTGGACGATGTCGCGCAGCGCCCCGGTGGCGTCGTAGAACTCGCCGCGCCGGGCCACTCCCACCGTCTCGGCCACCGTGATCTGCACTGAATCGATGTAGCGGCGGTTCCAGATCGGCTCGAACAGGCCATTCCCGAAGCGGAAGACCGACAGGTTCTGGACCGTCTCCTTGCCCAGGTAGTGGTCGATCCGGTAGATCTGCTCCTCGGTGAACACCTCGCGCAGTGCGGCGTTGAGCGCCTGGGCCGTTTCCAGGTTGGAGCCGAACGGCTTCTCCACGATCACCCGGGTCCAGCCCGATCCGTCCGATTGGCCCGATAGGCCGGCCGCGGCCATCTGGCGCACGATCTCCGGGTAGCGCACCGGCGGCACGGCCAGGTAGAAGAGCCGATTCCCCGCGGTGCCCCGATCCCGATCGATCCGCTTCAGGCGCACGGCCAGCGCCGCCCACGCGGCGGGGTCGTCGAAATCGCCCTGCTGGTACTCGATCCCGCGCGCCATGGCGTCCCAGATCCCCGGCTTGACCGGCCGGTTGCGGCTGTGCTCGTCGATCCCTTCGCGCAGGTGGGCGCGGAACGCCTCGTCGTCCATCGGGCGGCGGGCCATCCCGACCACCGTGAACTCCGGCGGCAGGAAGCCGCCGAGGAGCAGGTTGTAGAGGGCGGGAGCCAGTTTGCGGCCGGTGAGGTCGCCGGTTGCCCCGCAGATGACCATGGTGCACGGGTCGGGAATCCGCTCCAGGCGCAGCCCCTCGCGCAGCGGGTTGGCGCCCCGCCCGGGCACGGCCCCGGGCTGGTGCGGAGGCGGTCGGATCGGACCCTCAGTCGTGGTCGGAGCCCTTTACGGCGTGACCACCGAATTCGTTGCGCAGCGCGGCCAGGACGCGATCGCCGAACGAGTCGGGCTCGCGCCGGCTGCGCAGGCGCTGGAGCAGGGCCAGGGTGATGATCGGGGCCGGGACGTCGTGCTCGATCGCCTCGGCCACCGTCCAGCGCCCCTCGCCGGAGTCCGCCACCCAGCCGCGGATCTGGGCGAGCTCGTTTCCGCCCTTCTCGAACGCGTCGCCGGCAAGCTCCAGCAGCCACGAGCGGATCACCGATCCGTTGTTCCAGAGCCGCGCCACGGCGGCCAGGTCGAGGTCGTAGTCGGACGCGTGGAGGATGTCGAAGCCCTCGCCGTAGGCGGCCATCAGCCCGTACTCGATCCCGTTGTGGACCATCTTGACGTCGTGGCCGGCGCCGGCCGGACCGCAGTGCAGGTAGCCGTCGGGCGGGGCCAGGTCGCGCAGGGCGGGCTCGAGCCGATCGAACGCGGCGCGGCTCCCGCCGACCATCGCGCAGAAGCCCAGTTCCAGGCCCCACACCCCGCCCGAGACGCCCATGTCGACCAGGTCGAGGCCGCGCACGGTCAGTTCCGCGGCACGGCGCGCCGAGTCGTGGAAGTTGGAGTTGCCGGCGTCGATGATCACGTCGCCCGGCTCCAGGATCCGCGCCAGCTGGTCGATCAGCGCCTGGGTGGCGTCGCCCGACGGGACGCTGACCAGGACGTGGCGCGGGGCGCTCAGCAGCTCGCGGAAACGCTCGATCGGCTCGGCAACGGAGATGTTGGCGAGGTTGTCGGCTTCGGCGGCGAGGGCGGAGGCGGCCGCCTCGGTGC
>JBKJYH010000036.1:0-16060 GCA_046715765.1 Candidatus Limnocylindria bacterium | reverse complement strand
CGCTCGACCGGGACGGGGCTGGCGAAGTTGAACCGGGACTGGGCAGGCTTCTACCCGCAGTCACTCATCGAGGAGCCGGGGATGGCGGCTGCCTACGCGGAGGGTCAGCGGCTGAGCCTGCAGGCCGCCACGCGCCTGGCACTCCACCAGGACACGCCGGCGGACTGACCTGCCGATGCGTCGGCGGCTCAGGCCGGGGCGGCGAGGTCTCGTCGCGGGAAGATGATCCACGCGTAGGCCGCGGGGATCAGCACCGCCGCCCCCAGGATCGCCAGGTCCAACAAGTCCGCCTTTCCGGTCAGGATCTCGCTCGGCTGGAAGTGGTGGAAGAGCGAGTACTCCTGCGACCAGGCGACGTCGCGCCACAGCGAGCCCAGGATCTCCAGGAAGTAGTTGACCAGCAGGTAGGACAGGCTGAGCCCGATGGCGGGCGCTCCCCGGTCGAAGCTGACCGAGGCTGCCAATGCAAAGGCCGCGAACGCGCCCCACAGCATCAAGCCGTTCAGGTACACGAGCGGCATCAGCGGTAGGTCGATCTCGTCCACCACGCCCTGGAGGGCGGCCCCGGTCACCTGGCCGGCGAGCAGGAGGGCGAGCACGATACCGACCAGCACCAGCACGGCGATCGCCTCGGTGAGGTACACCGTCCGCCGCGAGAGCGGTCGCGACAGGAGCACCTCGAGCGTGCCGCGCTCACGCGCCGCGGCAATGGCGCTCACCGGGACACCGACCGCGAAGATACCCAGGAAGGCGATCGCCAGCGGGTGCTGGAGCCCCAGCGTCATTGAGCCCTCGAGCGTGAACAGGCTGCCCGAGCCAAAGTTCATCAGCTCTTCCGGGAAGGCGCCGGAGTTGGCGAGGTCCCTGAAGATCTCCGAGAACTGAACGTAGACGATCGGGATCAGGAGGCCCCAGCCGAAGGCGGCCAGCCCAACCACGAGCAGGCGCACCCGGCTCCAGTACAGCTCCTGGCGGAGCAGGCGCAGGTTCATCGGTCGCTCACGCCGGCTGCCCGTTCTCGGCGTCGGTGGCGTAGTACTCCAGGAATGCCTCTTCCAGGCGCGCCGGCTCGATGATCAGGTCCTCGAGCGAGGGGGATGCCACCGCACGGACGAAGGAGGCCACCTCTCCCGAGAGGGTGGCCGTCAGTCGATCACCGGTGATCTTGACGTCGCCCAAGCCCGGGATCCCGGTGAGGTCCGGCGCGGCTCCCCGCCAGCGCAACTGGACCTTTCGCTTCCGCCGGGCGAGCAGGTCATCGATGGTCTGGAGCTCCATCAGGTGGCCGCTCCGGATGATGGCCACCCGATCGCAGACGCGCTCCACCTCGTTCAGGATGTGGCTCGACATGAAGACGGTCCGGCCGGCAGCCTTGAGGTCCTCGAGGATCGCATAGAAGGCCTGCTGCATCAGCGGGTCGAGCCCCTCGGTGGGCTCGTCTAGGATGGCGAGTTCCGGGTCGCACTGCAGGGCCTGGATGACCCCGACCTTCTGGCGCATCCCGCGCGAGTAGTCCCGCACTCGGCGGCGCAGGACCTTTGGCGAGAGTTCGAGGCGTTCGCTGAGCTCATCACGGCGCACGGGCGCGCTCCCCTGGAGGTCGGCCAGCAGGTCGAGCACCCCCGCGCCGGTGAGCGAGTCGTACAGCGCGATCCCGCCGGGCAGGTACCCGATCCGCCGTCGGATCTCCACCGACTCGGTGACGATGTCCAGGCCAAGCACGCTGCCGCTGCCGCGGGTCGGGTGCAGATAGCCGAGAAGCGTCCGAATCGAGGTGGTCTTGCCCGCCCCGTTGGGTCCGAGGAAGCCGAAGATCTCACCGGGTTGCACGTCCAGGGTCAGGTCCTCGAGGGCACGGACGCTGCCGTAATGCTTGGTCAGTCCCTGGGTGCGGATTACCGACGCGCCGGACATTGGCGTCGAGGTCAGGGTGGGCGCGGGAAGCATCGGTGGGAGCCTACAACGAGCGGCGGTGCTGCGCGTGCCCTCTGGTACACTCGGCGCCTCCGAACCGCCAGTGCGCAGCCCGCGCCGGTGCGGTTCGATCCGTGTCAGACGCATCCAGGATGACCCTCAGGAATGTCGATCAAGATCGGAGTCCCGCGCGAATCGGCGCCCGGCGAAACCCGGGTGGCGCTCACCCCGGCGGCGGTCGCCGCCCTGGTCGGCGACGAGGTGGAGATCGTGGTCGAGGCCGGCGCGGGGTCTGCGGCATCCATCCCCGACGCCGAGTACACCGCCTCAGGCGCGACGATCATTCCCGACGCCGCGGCCCTGTACACCGCAGCCGACGTGGTGGTGCGGGTGGGCCGCCCCAACCAGGCCGAGATCGGGATGCTGCGTCCGGGGCAGGTCCTGATCGGGACGCTCGGCACGCTGTCACGACCCGAGTTGGCCGAGGCACTGGCCGCCGCGGGCGTGACCGCGATCAGCATGGACGCCATCCCGCGGATCACCCGGGCGCAGAGCATGGACACCCTCTCCAGCCAGGCCACCGTGGCGGGCTACAAGGCGGTCCTGCTGGCTGCCGCCCGCCTCCCCAAGTTCATGCCGCTGCTGACCACCGCCGCGGGAACCGTCCGCCCGGCGCGCGGGATGGTGATGGGCGCCGGGGTGGCGGGCCTGATGGCGATCGGCACGGCCCGCCGGCTGGGCGCCATCGTGGAGGCGACCGACGTGCGCCCCGCGGTCAAGGAGCAGGTCCAGAGCCTGGGCGGCATTTTCCTCGAGGTCGAGATGACCGATGAGGAGAAGGCCAGTGCCGAGACCGCCGGCGGCTACGCCCGCGAGATGAGCGACGACTACAAGCAGCGCCAGGCGACGCTGATCGCGGAGCGGGTCAAGGAGGCGGACTTCATCATCACCACCGCCCTGATCCCGGGGCGGCCCGCGCCCAAGCTGGTCAGCGAAGAGATGATCAAGAGCATGAAGCCGGGCAGCGTCATCGTGGACCTCGCCGCCGAGATGGGCGGCAACACCGCGCTGACCGTGCCGGGCGAGGAGGTCGTGCGCCACGGGGTCACGATCATCGGTGACCCCAACCTGCCGGCCAGCATGCCAGGCAGCGCCAGCCAGATGTACGCCCGCAACATGCAGACCCTGCTCAAGCACCTGATCAGCGACGGGTCGCTGAACCTGGACTTCACCGATGAGATCACGCGCGGGGCGACCATCACCCACGACGGCAAGGTGGTCCACCCCGCGACCGCCGCCGCCATAGCGCCGAAGGCCGCCGAGCCAAAGCCCGGGGCCAGGCCATGACCGAGGCGCTGCTCGTCGCGCTCTTCATCTGCGTACTTGCCGCATTCGTCGGCTACGAGGTGGTCAGCAAGGTGCCGACCATGCTCCACACCCCCCTCATGTCGGGCGCCAACGCGGTCCACGGCGTGATCGTGGTCGGCGCGCTGCTGATCGCGGCTAGCGCTGAAGGCCCGCTGCGGATCGTGCTGGCCCTGATCGGGGTCACCCTGGGCACCATCAACGTGGTCGGTGGCTTCGTGGTGACCGATCGGATGCTCGAGATGTTCAAGCGCCGTCCCGACCAGCCCGGCCCGGGAGGGAAGTCGTGACCCCCCTCCAGGTCGTGACCTTCTTCGTGTACCTGGTCGGATCGGTCACCTTCATCCTGGGCCTCAAGTTCCTCTCCTCCCCGGTCAACGCGCGGCGCGGCAACCGGCTGGCCGCCGCCGGGATGGCGATGGTGGTGGGTTGGGTCTTCCTGACCGAGTTCGTGCTGCGCGACGGTGGGCTGGCCACGGTCTGGATCCTGGCCATCGGCGTGCCGATCGGGACGGTGGTCGGCGTCCTGGGCGCACGCCGCGTTCCGATGACCGCCATGCCCCAGATGGTGGCGATCTTCAACGGCGCGGGCGGCGGCGCCGCGGCGGTCGTGGCGGCGGCCGAGTTCATGCGTGACACGGGCACCGGCACGGAGCTGCTGCCGATCCCGTTCATGGTCGCCACCCTGCTCGGCGCGGTGATCGGTGCGGTCAGCCTGACCGGATCGGTGATCGCCTTCGGCAAGCTACAGGGGATCGTCTCGGGGCGCCCGGTGACCTATCGCGGCGACAAGATCGTCACCGGCCTGCTGGTGGTGGGGATCCTGGTCTTGGGCGTGCTGCTGACGGTTGCGACCAATGACGTCACCCCGTTCCTGGTCTTCGTGACGCTGGCCCTGGTGCTGGGCGTGGCCGCCGTGATGCCGATCGGTGGCGCTGACATGCCGGTGGTGATCAGCCTGCTCAACTCGTATACCGGGATCGCCGTGGCGGCCACGGGGTTCGTGCTCGACAACTACGCCCTGCTGGTGGCCGGCACCCTGGTTGGGGCGTCGGGCGCGATCCTCACCCAGCTCATGTGCAAGGCCATGAACCGATCCATCTTCAACGTCCTGTTCGGTGCCTTCGGCACGGCGGGGGGTGCCACGCTGGCGGGGCCAGCAGGCGAGACCAGCGTTCGAGAGATCAGTGCCGAGGATGCCGCGGTGCTGATGGCCTACGCCAAGAAGGTGATCATCGTGCCCGGCTACGGGATGGCGGTGGCCCAGGCCCAGCAATCGGTGCGCGAGTTGATGGACCTGCTGGTTGCGCGTGGCGTGGAAGTCGAGTTCGCGATCCACCCGGTAGCGGGCCGGATGCCCGGCCACATGAACGTGCTGCTGGCCGAGGCGAACGTGCCCTACGACCGCCTCAAGGAGATGGACGAGATCAACGACGAGTTCGCCAGGACCGATGTTGCCCTGGTCATCGGCGCCAACGACGTGACCAACCCCGCCGCCCGGACCGATACCGCATCCCCGATCTACGGCATGCCGATCCTCAACGTGGACCATGCCGCGCACGTCATCGTGCTGAAGCGCTCGATGGCCGCCGGCTTCGCGGGGATCGACAACCCGCTTTACGCCGATCCAAAGACCGCCATGCTTTTCGGCGACGCCAAGAAGACCGTTGACGCGCTCGTCTCCGGCGTGAAGGCGGCCTGACCTCGGTCTGCGCGGTCGCGCCCGCGGCGGCCAGGCCGGAACCCGGCCGGGCATGCCGGAACGCGGCCGGACATGCCGGAACCCGGCCGGATTCACACCACATGAACACGAACGCGGGACAGCCCGTCAGATTCACGCCGGGTAACCAGGTGACATCGGTTTGACGTCAGATTCACGCCGGGTGACCAGGTGTCGCGTGCTCCCGCCCCCAACGGTCACCTGATGTGAATGTGGCACGGTGACAAAATCGGCACGGTGACAAAATCGGCAGGTGACCGATACTTCCCCCGCATGAGCGGACCTCGATGGGTAGTCCTGGACGTGGGCGAGACGCTCGTTGACGAGACGCGCGTCTGGTCGGTCTGGGCCGACCAGCTGGGCATCACCCGGCTCACGTTCATGGCGACGCTGGGTGCGGTGATTGCCGAGGGCGGCCAGCATCACGACCTCTTCTCCCGCTTCGGGATCGGGGATTGGCGTAGTTGGGCCCACAGCGTGGAGACCGCGTACGGGGGCTTCCAGCCGATCGACCTGTATCCCGATGCGATCCGTGCCATGGACTCCCTCCGGGCACAGGGCTACCGGCTGGCGGTGATCGCCAATCAGCCGGCCCAACGCACCGCCGAGCTGCGAGCCCTGGGGGTCGAGGCCGAGGTGATGGGCATGAGCGCCGAGATGGGCGTGTCCAAGCCCGCCCCCGAGTTCTTCGCCCAAGTCCTGCAACTCATCGGTTCACCCGCGCCGTCCGACGTGGCCTACGTCGGCGACCGGGTCGAGAACGACGTCATCCCGGCCATCGCGGCCGGCATGCGGGCAGTCTGGATTCGCCGCGGTCCGTGGGGGGCGATCCAGCAACTCCCCGACGGGGTTCGCCCGGCGATGAGCGTGACCTCCCTCGACGAACTGGTCGAGCGCGTCGAGGAATTGTGGGAAACGGACCCGGCCCGGGACTAGCGGATCCGCTCACCAATCGTCACGGCGCGGGCCAGCCGCTCGGCCGCGGTGACCAGCAGCCGGGTGGTGTCCGCCATCGCATCCTCGAGGGTCAGCGGCCGGTCGGGAATAGGCTGCACGATGTCGAAGAGCCCTGCCGCCTCGAGCGCCGCTGAGCCAGGTCCCAGCCCGCCGCACAGGAGCACCACCGGCGCGCCCGCGCGGCGTGCCATGCTGGCAACCCCCATCGCCGCCTTCCCGGAAAGGGTCTGTTCGTCGGCGCGCCCCTCGCCGGTGATCACCAGGTCGGCGCTGAGCAGCAACTCGGCCAGGCCGATCGCCTCGGCCACGACCTCGACCCCGGGGCGCAACCGCGGATCGGCGAACGCGAGCAGCCCGGCCGCCGTGCCCCCTGCGGCTCCGGCACCGGAGACCTCCGTCACGGAGCGTCCGGTTGCCGTTTCCAGCGCCCGCGCGAATGCCGCCAGCGCACCGTCCAATGCCTCCACGGTCGGTGCGTCGGCCCCCTTCTGGGGCCCGTAGACGGCCGCAGCGCCGTGCGGGCCGCACAGCGGATTGGTGACGTCCGATGCGATCACCAGCTCGGTCCCCGGCAGCCGCGGGTCCAGGCCGCCCGCTTCGATCCGCGAGATCCCGGCAAGCGCGGCCCCGCCCGGCGCCAGGTCGTTGCCGGCTCCATCCAGCAGTCGCAGCCCAAGGGCGGTGAGCAGGCCGGCCCCGCCGTCGGTGGTGGCCGAGCCCCCCAGCCCAATGGTGATCCGCGCCACACCCGCATCCAGCGCCGCGCGGATCAGCTCGCCGGTGCCGCGCGTGGATGCGGCGCGGGCGGAGGCGGGGATCCGCTCGCTGACAGCGAGGTGTGCCAACCCGGAAGCGGCGGCCATCTCGATGAACGCACTGCGCCCCTCGTCCAACAACAGCCAGTCGCCCACGATCGGCCGGCCGAGCGGGTCGACGGTAGCCAGCGAACGACGCTCGACCCGCGCACCGAGGGCCGCCGCGAGCGCCGCCAGGGTCCCCTCGCCACCGTCCGCCATCGGAGCTCGGACCACGCTGTCGTCGGGCCTGGCCCGCAGCCAGCCGGCGGCGATCGCATCCGCAACGGCGACCGCATCAAGGGCGCCGCCGAACGAGTCGGGAGCGATCAACAGGCGAAGCGTCATTTCTCCGAGCGCAGGCTCCGTCGCCGTTCGAGGTAGGCCGCAACGCTGTTCATTGGCGGGCGCAACTCATCCCCGATCTCGAGCACATTCAGGCTGAACTGGTCCTTTGCCTGGTTGATCACCTTCATCCCGCGCCCGACCTCGGTCAGCAACTCGATCCGGTGACGCTCCTCGAGCTTGCGGACGGCCGCCTGCAGGATGGTGAAGCTCATCCGCGACAGGTTTGCCAGCGACTGATTGCGGTGGACTCGCCGCTCCAGGTCGACCTGCGCGATGGCCGACAGGCCCGCCGCCTCCAGGATGTCGATCAGGAGCCCGATCTCGACGCCGTACCCGGTGAAGAAGGGCATCGACTCAAGGAGCGCCCGGCGCCCGGCGTACTCGCCGGAGAGCGGCTGAATCATGCCCGACAGCTCCGGAAAGAAGAGGTTGATCAGCGGACGCGCCATGAGCTCGGTGACGCGGCCACCACCTTCGGGGACGAGCACTCCGCCGTCCCGGATCGGGCGCCGGTAGAAGCCCTTGACATACCCGATCCGCGGCTCGCGCAGCAGCGGCCCAAGCAGCCCGAAGACGAACCGCGGCTGGATGTTGCGGATGTCGGTATCGACCCAGGCCACGATGTCACCGTCCAGGACATGCAGGCTCTTCCAGAGCGCTTCGCCCTTGCCGAGGAAGGTGCCCATTTCGGGCAGCACCTGCGAATGGGTCACCACCGGCACGCCGTGCTCGGCCGCGATCTCGCGCGTGCGATCGGTGCTGTCCGAGTCGATGACCACCACCTGGTCGATCAGCGGGACCCGGTCCATCAATGCGGCCTTGATCCGGCGGATGACGAGCCCGATCGTCTGCTCCTCGTTCAGCGTCGGCAGGCCGAGGCTGATGCTCAGTCCCTGGCGGCGCTTGAGCTCGACGAGCTTGGCGACCTCCGCGAACTCGCGCGCGTGGAAGGTATTCTCGGCAAACCAGCGATCCACCCGGGTGGCCAGGGATTGGCCCTGCACGGCGAAGGCGTCGGCGGCCGCAAACGATTCCTCCGCGGTGGCCAGTTGGTCGAAGGTGGCCAGCTCGGGCTGCTGCTTCGTCTTGACCACGATCACGGTGCGTGCCGCACGGGTCGCCACCGCCTCGGCCACGATCCCGAACAGGAAGCGGCCGTCGGGTGCTGCGTTGGACGGTTGCGCGGACGCGCCCATGACCACCAGGTCGTGCTTGGCGGCCTCGCGAATGATGGCCCCGCGCACCGATATGCCGACCACCAGCTTGCCCGTCACCCGGCGTTCCCCGCCGTGGTCGGCCACGAACCGATCGAGCGCGGCCTGCTGCCGATGCAGGGCTCGCTGCCCGACCTCCCTGGGCACCACGTGCAGGACCGTCACCTTCGCCCCGAACCGCTTGGCCAGGTCGCGGGAGACGCGCATGGCGAGCTCGGCATGCGGCCCGCCGCGCACCGGCACCAGGATCGAGCGAATCTGCCCCACCCCGCGCTGCTTGACCACGGCGATATCGCAGGGCGCCTCGCGCACCACCGCGTCAATGGTGGGCGAGAAGACCGCCGGGGCAGGAAGCGGATTCATCTCGTCGGCATCCGGCGCGAGATCGGTGACCGGAGCCGATCCCGTGGGACCGCCCCAGCCGAAGATGACCAGGTCCGTGCCTTCCTCGGTCGCGGCTTCGATCACCCCGTCGGCCGCCAGGCGGCTGATCCGGACCCGGGTATCGATCTCGACCCGCTCCTCATCACCGAAATCCAGGACGCGCTGCAGCAGGCGCCGGGCGCTGCGTGCCTGGATCGCTCCGTCGGAGAGCGACACGCCGTCGGGGACCTCGACGATCCCGAGGGCCGTGATCCGGGTGCCCCGCCCCCCACCGATCCCCGCGGCGATGCGCACCAGTTCGCGGGCCGTTCGCGGGTTGGCCAGCGGCAGCAGGATGCGGTACGGGGTGCGTCGCCGGGCCGGCATCAGGCTTCCTGCGCGGCCGAGCGCATCTCGGCCCAGCGCGCGACAAGGTACGGCTTGAGTTCCTCGAAGGTGACCGCCTGGGCCTCGATCACCCGCTCCGCCTGATCGGTGGTCATCTCGCTCGTTTCCGCGATGAACGCGGCGGTCCGGGCAAAGTAGAGGGGCGTGAGCGCGGCCAGGATCCGTTCCTGGTCGGCCCCGGCACGATGGAAGGCGGTCATCGCGTCGTACAGGCAGCGAATCCACAGCTCGGCGGGGAAGTGGAAGTCGGCCGGCGTCCCGCAGTCGGTCCCCATCACCCGCTCCACCTGCTCGGTGGCCAGCATCTCCCCCCAGGTGGCGACGTGCGTTGGACGGGCCGCCTCGAAGCTGTCCACCAGCTTGGCGTGGTTGACGTGGATGGCTTCGGGTGCCACGACCCGCTCAAAGCCGTACTCGGGGATCGGGTGCGACCCGCGGACGCGGAGCCAGCGGTCCTCGTAACGGTCGGCCAGCCGGAAGAGGGTGCCCACCACCTGGCGGAACATCGGGCCAAGGTCCGACGAGGGGTCCCTTGCGTCGTGGATCTTGGCGCCGAGCCGCGCCTGACACAGGGCGAACCCCTCGTTCAGCGCCGAGTGGGTCATCCATACGTCGATCCCGAACCGAGCCGTCAGCTCGTCGAAGGTGTCCAGCTCGAGGTACCGCCGGGCGAGGTCGCCGCTGATCGCAAAGTCTCCCCCGATCGGCTGCCGGATCCGGGCGCCGTACAGCGCCCGGGTGAGCGGGTAGGCGATGTTGTTGGTGATCGTGCCGTCGTACTTGTGCCGGGCGTAGAGGGGCGCCACGAAGTCGTATCCGCCCTTGAGGATCGGTCCGGCCAGCAGCTCGATCCACTCCGGAACGATGCTGCGCAGGTCGGAATCGACCATGACCATGGCCTTGACCTGCAATTCGGTCGCGACCTCGAACAGGGCACGCACCGCGGTTCCCTTGCCGCTGGTCCCCTGGTAGGTGACGCTGATCCGACGCAACCGATGGCGTGGGCTGACCAGGATGATGCGCTCGATGTAATCGGGGCTTTCGGTGCTGACCGCCACGTGGGGCGTGTCATCGGGCGAGCCCCCGTCGGAGTTCACCAGGACCGGCTTGAGATCGGGAAAATATTGGACCATCCCGGCCGTCGCGGCGTGCACCACATAGCCGATCGTGTTCGCGTTGCCGAAACTGGGAATGCCGACCATCAGGTCGGCGCCACCAACGGACTGGACTTCGCGGAGGCCGGCCTGGTCCAGCGCGGAGAGCGGACGGACGGGGGGATCAGGTCTCAGATCGAGCACCTCGTAGAGCAGGGCAAGCGTAGCACCCGACCCGGGCGTGAGCCCCGCGACGGGCTTGCCGCGACGGGCTTGCCGTGGCGATCCCGCGGCAGCTAGACTCGCATCCGGGCCAGGGAGCGGGCCCCTATCGCCGCGCCCAAGGTGGAGACTGCGCAACGCCGCGTGGTCTCCATCGGCGTTTTCGCCGGCTGGCTGGAGAGGACGAACCCGATGGAACACCCCCCGGTCCTGCTGCAGCTGTTCGTGGTCCTGCTTGCGGCCAAGGTCGGCGATGAGCTCTTCAAGCGGATCGGCCAGCCGGCGCTGGTGGGGGAGATCCTGGGCGGGCTGCTGGTAGGCCCGGCGGTGCTGGGCTGGTACGAGGTGCGGCCCGAGACCGAGCTGTTCGCCCAGATCGGCGCGGTCCTCCTCCTCTTCCAGGTGGGAGTCCATACCCGGGTCGGCGACATCGTGCGGGTCGGCGGCACCGCCCTGCTGGCCGCCGTCCTCGGGGTGGTCGTGCCCTTCGCCGGCGGCTACCTGCTGGGCGAGGTCTTTGGGCTCCCGCTGGACGGCCGCCTCTTTCTGGCCGCCTCGCTGACGGCGACATCGGTGGCGGTCAGTTCGCGCGTGCTGGGCGGCCTGGGCGCGCTCGCGACCCGATCCGGCCGGATCATCCTGGCCGCGGCGGTGACCGATGACGTCCTCGGCTTGCTGCTGGTCGGGGTGGTGGTGGGCGTCGTCGCCGGGGAGTTGGACCTGCTTCGGATCGGGCTGGTGGCGGGCCTGGCGGTGGCGTTCATCGGGATCGTGGTGGTGGCGGGGACCGGCCTGCTGCGACGACACCGCTCATTGCTGACCGTGCCCCGCTTTGCCGAGACGCCGTTCCTGCCGGGGATGATCATCATGCTCGGCCTTGCGGCGCTCGCGGCGCAGATCGGGCTGGCCGCGATCATCGGTGCGTTCCTAGCCGGGACCGTGGTGGGGGAATCGGCCGAGCGCGAGGCGCTGGAAACGGAGACCGCCCCGGTGGCCGCCTTCTTCACCCCGTTCTTCTTCGGGTTCGTGGGGGCGCAGCTGGACCCCGCGGCCTTCGGCAGCCTCGTCAACCTGGGGATGCTGGCCGCGCTGCTGGCGGTCGCGGTGGCGACCAAGTTCGGCGGCGTCTTCCTCGGGGCGCTGCCGGCCGGCGTCCGGCGCGCCACCCTGGTCGGGGCGGGGATGGTCCCGCGCGGCGAGGTGGAGATCGTGATTGCCGGGCTGGCGCTGGCCGCCGGCGCATTTGGGCCGGACCTGTACGCGGTGGTGATCGGGATGGTGGTGCTGTCGATGGTCCTGGCGCCGCCGGTCATTGCGCGTCTCGTGCCCTGGGCCGAGCCGGAGCTGGCCGAGCCCGGTTGAGCCGCACCGACGGGCGGGAGCCCTGCGCGCCCGCGACCGCGCCCGCTGCCGCCCTGCTCGCCCGCGCCGTGACACTCACCAAGAGACCCCCTCCGCCGGAGCGGAGGGGGTCTCGGTCAGATCGGGGAAACCCGCGAGCGGCTACTCGCCGGCGGGGGTGATGGCCACGTCGGCCCGCGTCCAGGTCTGGCCCCGGATGTCCGTGTCGTCGGCGAGGAGCGCCCACGCCGCGGTGGTCAGGTCGGTCCGGTACGCGTCGTCGGCCGGTGCCTCCGCGATGATCCCCGCCGCGATGGCGGTGTCAACCGTCGTGCCCCACGAGCCGCCGGTCAGGAAGCCGAGCCCGTTGAGGGACGGCCAGATCAGGGCGTTGATCTCGTTCATCATCCACGCCTGGTGGCCCGCACCCAGGGTGCTGCCCGCGTCGACGACGAACTGGATGCACGCGTCGGGGTTGTCCCGGCAGTAAATCCAGCCCTTGAAGGATGCCGCCAGGAAGCCGGCGGCCAGGTCCTCGTTGCCGGCCTCGGCCAGCCACGAAGCGCGCGCCCAGACGGCGTCCTGCAGCATGGCAGTGCCGACCTGGTTGTAGTCGATCACGTTGAGGTCTTCCGGCTGGAAGAGCTCACCCGTCTCGGGGTTGGTGGTCTCCAGCAGCTGCGCCCACTCGTTGTAGATCATCGCCTCGGCGACATCCACGCAGTCGGTGTCGGATGCGGCGCACCCGTCGTAGGCGTTGAGCAGCAGGCTCATGTCGAACGGCTGAGTGACCTGGGTGAAGTCCACCCCGGCCTCGAGGCCGACCAATCGGGCCGAGGCGATGACCTCGAGCTCATTGCCGAAGCCCCAGGCGCCGACCTTCTTGCCCGCGAAGTCCTCGGGCGAGGTGATGCCGGCGGCCTTCCACGACACCGACAGCGTGCCGGAGCGCTGGAAGATCTGGGCGATGTTCACCAGGTCCGAACCGGCATCGCTCTCGCGAGCCTGGAGCACCTTGGGCACCCAGGAGAGGGTGAACTCGGGGCCTTCCGGCTGGGAGCCGACGACCTGCGGCGCGATCTCGGCGCTGCCGGGGATGATCTCGACGTCGAGTCCCTGCTCGGCGAAGTAGCCCATCTCGACTGCGGCGTAGTAGCCGGCGAACTGGGCCTGGGGGAACCACTGCAGCTGGAGGCGCACGTGCGTCAGTGGCGCCGTACTCTCCGCAGTGCTGCCAGTGGGCTCAACGCTGGCGCTCGGGCTGCTGCTGGTGCAGGCTGCCAGAGTCAGCATGGCCGCGCCGGCCACTGCCAGGAACCGATGGGAACGATTCATTTCCACTCCTTGAAGACAACTCCATGCGTCATCGGCCCGAGCAACGGGCCACGCATGCCAATCGGGTGATTCTACGGGCCGCAGGCGTTCTGTAACAGTCCCTTGACACGCGCGCCCCAGATCAGCCCTCAGGCGAGCTGCTCGCCCCGCACCGACGGATGCCACGGAATGAGCACCCGCTCGACCGCGACGATGACCAGGTACATCCCGATCCCGGTGACTGCCGTGACCAGGATGGCGGCCCAGGTGACCTCGAAGGCCAGCGCGCTGGCGCTCTCGACCACCACCCGGCCGAGCGCCACGTTCAGCCCGCCGAAGTACTCGCCCACCACCGCCCCGATCAGGCTCAGGGTGGACGCCACCTTCAACCCGGTCAGGAAGAAGGGGAGCGCGTTCGGGATCCGGACCTTGATCAGTACGGCGAAGTTGCCGGCCGCGTAGGAACGCATCAGCTCCAGCGCGGATGCCTCCACCTGGGTCAGGCCGCGCAGCACGTTGATCATGATCGGGAAGAAGACCAGGGCCGCCGAGATCGCCATCTTGGAATAGGGGCTCAGCGTGCCGAACCAGTTGTTGGCGAGCGGCGCGAAGGCCACGATCGGGATGGCGTTGACCGCGATGGCCAGCGGCAGGATCGCGTCGCGCGCCACCGGGAATCGCGCCACCACGAACGCGACCAGGAGGCCCAGCACCGTCCCGGCCAACAGGCCGCCACCCGCCTCGAACAGGGTGTTCTGGGCCGCCGGCAGGATCATCCGACCGACCTCCCAGTTCTCGCCGAGCGCCGTGATGATCGAGGACGGAGCGGGCAGGATGGTGGCCCGCACCCCGAGCCCCTTGATCGCCCACTCCCACAGCCCGATGACGCCGACGAACACCAGCAGGGCGGGCAGGTAGCGGTAGGCCAGGCGAATTGCTCCCCTCACCCGATGAAGCCCTCGGCCTCGACCCGGGCCTCGGAAGCCGCATCCGGCTCGCGTCCCTCGCTGCCGCGCAGCGCCTCCCTCACCTCGGTGACCAGCTCGAAGTAGCGCCGGTTCTCGCGCGTCTCCACGCCCCGCGGCCGCGGCAGGTCCACCTCGATCACGTTCGTCACGCGGCCCGGCCGGGCGCTCATCACCACCACCCGTGACGAGAGGAAGACCGCCTCGGGGATGGAATGGGTCACGAACACGACGGTGATCCCGGTCTGGGCCCAGATCCGCAGCACCTCAGAGTTCATCCGCTCGCGGGTCATCTCGTCGAGCGCGCCGAATGGCTCGTCCATCAACAGGATGGCGGGGCTGAAGGAGAGCGCCCGCGCAATCGCCACCCGCTGCTGCATCCCGCCGGAGAGCTGGTACGGGTGGTGGCGCGCGAAATCGGCCAGCTCCACCAGGGCGAGCATCTCGCGCACCCGCGCCTCGCGCTCAGAGCGGCTGCCGCCGGCCAGCTCCAGCGGCAGGCGCACGTTGTCCTCCACCGAGCGCCACTCGAACAGGACCGGCGACTGGAAGACCATCCCGTAGTCGCGATCCAGGCGAGCCTTGTGGGCCGGCTTGCCGTTGATCGTGACGCTGCCCGCGGTCGGCGGGGTCAGGTCGCCGATCACCCGCAGCAGGGTGGACTTTCCGCATCCCGATGGCCCGATCAGCGACACGAACTCCCCGCGCCCGATCTCCAGGTCGATCCCGGTCAGGGCGGTCATCGGCGCGCCGTCGGGCAGGGTGAAGGTCTTCTCCACGCCGGCCAGGCGAACGACCGTGGGATCGGGTGTCATGCGGCGCTCCTCATCCGGCGCTGGCCTCGGGTCGCGAGCGCAGGACGCGCAGCTCGACCAGGCGCACCACGGCGTAGAAGGTGATCCCCAGCAGGGAGGTCACGAAGATGGCCGCCCACAGTTTCTCGGGGCCGGTGATGTAGGTCTGGTTGAACTCGATGATCGTCCAGCCCAGCCCCTCCGCCACGCCGCCGGGGCCCTCCCCGATGATCGCGCCTACCACGCTGGCGGTGGCGGTGATCTTGAGGGCGGTGAACAGGTACGGCAGGCTGGCAGGCAGGCGCAGCTTCCACAGGATGGTGCGGCGGCTGGCAGCATACGAGCGCATCAGCTCCAGGGCGCGCGGATCGGGCGAGCGCAGCCCTCGGATCATGGCGATGGTCACTGGGAAGAAGGTCAGGTAGGTGGCCACGATGATCACGGCTGCCTCACTCGCCCCCACCGCGAACACGATCATCGGGGCCAGGGCCACGATCGGGATGGTCTGGCTGGCGACCACGTACGGGACGAACGCACGCTCCAGGATGCTGGAATGGACGAAGGCGATGGCCAGCGCAATCCCGAGCAGCGCGCCGAAGCCAAAGCCGATGGCGGCCTCGCGCCAGGTGTGGAGCGCCTTGCCGGTCAGGAAGACCAGGAGCGACTCGTCGGCGTTGCGGCGATAGGGATCCGCCAGAGCCCCCACGATCTCCCAGATGTGGGGCAGGTTCAGGTCGGAGAAGAACGAGATCCGGAACGGCGGGTCCCACACCCAGCCCTCGATCCGCCACGGGTTGCCGGCGATGAACTTGGCCGTCTCCCAGGCGATCGCGATCAGGACCAGGAACGCGACCAGGGTGAGGATCGATCTGCCGCGTCTAGCCGACCGCGGCATCGGTCACCTCGAGCGCCCGGTCGATGATCCCGAATGCCTCGCGCAACTGCGCCTCGCTGATGCACAGCGGGGGATTGGCGAAGACCTGGTTCCAGTGGAGCATGGTGTACAGGCCGTCGGCCCGCAATCGCGCGTCGAGTGCGGCCATTTCCGGCGAGGAGGAGTTGAACGGGGCCATCGGCTCCATCGTCGTCCGATCGCGCACGATCTCGAAGACGCCGAACAGGCCGATGCTGCGCACCGTCCCAACGCTCGCGTGGCGCGCCTGCAATCGGGCCAGCTCCTCCTTCATCACCGGGTCGAGGCGAGCGGCATTCCCGACCAGGTCGTCGTCGCGCAGGATGCTGACCGC
>JBKJYH010000035.1:0-2622 GCA_046715765.1 Candidatus Limnocylindria bacterium | reverse complement strand
GCTGCCACCCGAGTCGGTCGACGCCTTCCCGTGCGGCTGCTTCCCCGACATCATCAACGGGTTGTGGGTGTATGCGGCGGCCCACCCCGAGTTCTTCCCCGGCAACGAGGACCGCGGCTACCGGGCGCTCGAGGGCGCGATCTCGGTCATGACCAATCGGCCCCTGGACGGGATGGTGGTGGTCACCCTCCAGGGTTTCGTGCGGATCGTGGATGCGCTGGGAGGCCTCGACATCACCGTGCCGAACAACATCGACGACTACAACTACCCCCTGCCCGATGGCAGCGGCAACATCCATCTCTACATTCCCAAGGGCTTCCAGCACATGGACGGGACGCTGGCCCTGGCCTACGCCCGGACTCGCCACCAGGACAACGACTACAACCGGATGCAGCGCCAGCAGCAGGTCCTGCTCGCCCTGCGCCGCACCTTCAACCCGTGCAGCCTGGTGGTGCAGATCCCCGAGTTGCTGGACATCGCGAAGGAGACCTTCTGGACCAGCCTCGATCCCGCCGACCTGCCCGATATCCTCGCGCTCGGCGCGCGGGTCCAGCCCTCGAAGATCGCTAACTACTACTTCTGGCCGCCGGAGATCCCCGAGTTGCTGGATGCCGATGCGCTGGCGCTGATCCGATCCATGACCCGCAACCCGTTCAACCCTCAGCCCGGAGCTTCGCCCGAGCCTTCGGACGAGCCAACCCCTGAGCCGACGCCGGGGCCGTTGTGCTGATGCGCGTCTACCTCGATCACGCCGCCACGACAGCCCTCAGCCCATCGGCGCTGGAGGCCATGCGGCCGTACTTGACCGAGCACCACGGCAACCCATCCAGCCTGCACGCCGAGGGACGCACCGCGCGCACCGCGCTGGATCAGGCACGCGCCGAGGTCGCGCGCCTGATCGGGGCCAAGGCGCGTGAGATCGTGTTCACCGCCTCGGGCAGCGAGTCCGACAACCTGGCCATCAAGGGAGCCGCCTGGGCGAACAGCGCCCGCGGGCGCCACCTGGTCATCGGCAGCGCCGAGCACAAGGCGGTGCGCAACACGGCTGCGGTCCTGGAGCGACAGGGCTGGGAGGTGACCTGGCTGCCGGTGGATGGCCACGGGCTGGTCAATGCCGCGTCGGTCGAGGCCGCGATCACCGAGCGCACGACGCTGGTGAGCGTGATGACTGCCAACAACGAGGTGGGCTCCATCAACCCCATTGCCGAGATCGGACGGGTCTGTCGCGAGCGCAAGGTCCTCTTCCACTCCGACGCGGTGCAGGCCGCCGGCCACTTGCCAATTGACGTCAACGCGCTCGGGGTGGACCTGCTCAGCCTCTCGGCGCACAAGCTGCACGGGCCGAAGGGGATCGGTGCCCTGTTCGTGCGGCAGGGGACTGCGCTGCTGCCCCAGGTCCACGGCGGCTCCCAGGAGTCACAGCGCCGCGCCGGGACGGAGAACGTGGCCGGCGCGGTGGGCTTCGCCGCAGCACTGCGCGAGGCGGGCGCAGACCCCGTTGCGGCCGGCGAGGAGCGGGCTCGCCTGGAAGGATTGCGTGACCGGTTGATGAGTGGGCTGGGCCGCCTGCCCGGAACGCGCCTGACCGGGCATCCCAGCGAGCGGCTGCCCGGAATCGCCAGTGCGGTGATCGACGGGGTGGAGGGCGGTGACCTGATCGCCGCGCTCGACCTGGAGGGGGTCGCGGCCAGCACCGGCAGCGCCTGCACCAGTGGCTCGGACGAACCCAGCCACGTCCTGCTGGCGATGGGGATCGACGAGCGCACGGCGCATGGGTCGCTGCGGCTGAGCGCGGGGCGAGGCACGACCAGCGAGGAGGTCGACTTCGCGCTGGCCGCCCTGGAGCGGGTCCTGGCCCGGATGCGGGGCGGCTCGTGAGCCGGCTGGTGGCCGCCATGAGCGGGGGCGTGGATTCGAGCGTGGCCGCGGCCCTGCTGGCCCGCCAGGCGGCCGAGACCGGGGACGAGGTGATCGGGGTCTGGATGCGCCTCGCCACGCCGCACGGCGATGGGTGGGAGAGTTCGCGGAGTTGCTGTTCCCCGGCCGCCGCCGATGATGCGCGTCGGGTTGCGGAGCTGATCGGGATCCCGTTCTTCGCCATGAACGTGGAGGCCGCCTTCGGGGAGCGGGTGATCGATGCCTTCGCGGATGCCTACCTCGACGGGACGACACCCAACCCGTGCCAGATGTGCAACCAGCAGATCAAGTTCGATGAGCTGCTCAGGCGCGCGCGGAGCGCGTATGACGCGGCAGCGGTGGCGACCGGCCACTACGCGCGGCGCGAATACCGCGACGGATCGTGGCGGCTGCTGCGGGCGGCCGACCCGGCAAAGGATCAGACCTACTTCCTGTGGAGCCTCGACCAGGCACAGCTGGCGGCCAGCCGCTTTCCGATCGGGGAGATGACCAAGCCGGCGGTTCGCGCCCTGGCAGCCGAGCTTGGTCTGCCGACCGCGGCCACCCCCGACAGCCAGGAGATCTGCTTCGTGCCATCCGGCGACTACCGCGCCCTGCTGGCCGAGCGGCGTGGCTATGCCGGCACCCCCGGTCCGATCCTCGACGGAGCCGGTCAGCGAGTCGGAACGCATTCCGGATACGCGCATGTCACCGTCGGTCAGCGTC
>JBKJYH010000034.1:0-4750 GCA_046715765.1 Candidatus Limnocylindria bacterium | reverse complement strand
TCCTTGTCGTCAACCTGGCGGGAACGTTCACGGCGATCGACAGCGTCTGCCCGCACCAGAAGGGCGATCTCTCGGCGGGAGTGATCGAGGACGCCACGGTGACCTGCCCGAAGCACGGATCCCGGTTCGACCTGCGAACCGGGCGCAACCTCCGCGGTGCCAAGGTCCTCTTCCTGACGATCCCCGTGAAGGACGTGCAAGCCTTCCCCGTCAAGGTCGAAGGTACTGACCTGCTGGTCGAGATCTCCTGACGCTCTTCGCGTCGGAGGAGGTCGTCCCCCTATTCCAGGGCCCGATGCAGGAAGGCGGCCATCTGGCCACGCGTTACCGTCGCCAGCGGACAGAAGGTGGTCGCGGTGCAGCCGGTGGTGATGGCCGCCGCCGCCAGCCGGTTGATGTTGATCTCGAAGATGCTGGTTTCGTCATCGGTGAAGTAGTCGGTGGCGGTGCCCGGCAGGCCCAGCGCGCGATCCAGGAAGGCTGCCATCTGGCCACGCGTCACGATCCCGAGCGGACAGAAAGTGGTCGGCGTGCAGCCGGTGGTGATCCCGGCTGCGGCCAGCCGATTGATGTCGGCTTCGAAGATGGAGGTCTCGTCATCGGTGAAGTAGTCGGTGGTGGTGGGTGGCAGCCAGAGTGCGCGCGACAGGAAGGCGGCCATCTGGCCGCGCGTGACGGGGGCATCGGGACAGAAGGTGGTGGCCGTGCAGCCGCTGGTGATGCCCTCGCGCCACAACCACTCGATGTCGAACTTGAACTGTGAATCGGCGATGTCGGTGAACGGCGAGGTTGCGACGGTGACCGGTGCCGAGAATGCCGACGTGCTCAGCGAGGCGTTCGTGGTGGTGGCGGTGACCCTGGGGCCTGTCACCGGGGAGGGGTAGCTCCACAGCCCGGCGCCATCGGCCGTCACCGTACCCTCGAAGATGCGCCCTTCGTCGGAGGAATCGGAGTAGACGTCCACGGCACAGCCTGGGCATGCGGTTCCGCTGATCGGCGCGATGCCGGTGATCGCCGGAGCGACGATCCCCTCGTTCGCGAATCCGTCCAGCGAGATCCCGGCGCCGCCGTTGTGGTGGATCGAGTTTCCGCGCACCTGGTCCTGATTGGTTGAGGCGCCTTCCATCCGGATGCCATCCCCCGCGTTGAACGCGATCACGTTCGCGGCGGCCGCGTCCGTGGCGGAGCCGATCACGGCGTTCTGCGAGGCGCCAGGGAAGGCCGACTGCAGAAGGATGCCGTCGCCGCCGTTTCCAAGCGCGCCCGATCCATCGCCGGTCGTGCCGATCCGGTTGCCCTGGATCGTGACGTGCGTGCTGCTCAGGATCTCGATCCCGGTGCTGACGTTGCCGGAGATGACGTTCCCGCTGACGTTCGTGAAGCTTCCGTTTTCCATGGCGATGCCGGCCATGCCGTTGGGCAGCGCCGCCGTCCCGGCAACGTTGGTGCCAATCAAGTTGCCCTGGATCTGGCACGTGCAGCCGTGGAGGTCCAGTCCGTTGCCGGCGTTGCCGCTCACCAGGTTGCCCGCGCCGGCCGACGCCCCGCCAATCGTCCACGCCCCGCTGCTTACGACGATGCCGTGATGGTTGGCGTTCGGGGCCAGGCCATCCGCGGTGTTACCGATGAAGTTGCCCTGGACCGTGCCGCCGCTCGCCAGGTACAGGGCCGAGTAGCCGTTGCCCGAAATCAGGTTGCAGTCGCCCGTGCACGGGCCGCCCGGCGTGACTCCGGTCGTCCCGCCGATCACGCCGCCGCTGGGTGCATAGACGCCATAGCTCGTGTTTGGCCCGAGGATGTTTCCGGTCACGCTGACGCCACTGCCGTCGAGCCGAAGGCCGGTGCTGAAGTTGTCGATGACCATGCTCCTGACCACCGACCCGTCGGCGGTGCCCCAGATCCACAGGCCGATGCCGCTCCCGGGTCCGCGCAGCTCGACCCGGGTCGCACCCCCGGTATTGCCGCGAATCGTTACCGGAGCACTGACGACCGGGAGGTCCGACCCCACGTTGATGACCGGCACGCCGCTGCCCAGCGAGAAGCGGATGCTGTCCGGATCGGCGGTGCCGGGATCGCAGTACCCGGCCAGCCCGCCGACGTTGGACGCCAGGATTGCGGCGCGCAGGGAACACAGCCCATCCGCCGGGAACTCGGCGTCGGACGTGGTCGTGACCAGGATGATGTTGCCCAACGCACGCGCCGGACTCGGCCCGAGCGGACCCGGGCCGCCGAAGACGGCGAGCAGGGCGGCCACGCAGCCAGCCACCAGCCGGATGGCCAAGCCAGCCCGCGGCCTGCCCTTCGGGCGGTGCGCGCCTGGTGTCATGTTGCTCCTTCATGCCGCGCCGCCCAGGGGGGCGACCGTAGGTCGGGGGATCGCTGGCGCAGTATCGCCTGGACCAGCGCGGTCGGCAATCCCGATCTCACCGCCGCGTGCCGGAGCTACGGCAGCGGCGTCCAGCTAAAGGTGGCGCTGTGGATATCGACGAAGCCGATCGTGGTGAACGAGACCAGCAGGTAGACGCCGACGTAGCCGCTCGCCGTGGGTGACGGCACGGTCAGCGTGTGGCAGCCGCCCGCGGTGCGGTCGGTGGTTTCTTCAGCGGAGAAGGCCTCGACCGAGTTCGGACTGGCGGAGTCGTACCCGGCCACGGTCACCGTGTTGACGTAAGCAAGGCTGTCCCCGGTGGCGCACACGGTCACCGATTCGAGCGCGTACGGGATGCCATGCTCGCTGATCGGGACGCTGGGGCTGAGCACCAGCTCGATATCGCCGGCCGACCCGCGGAAGAGTCCCAGGCGGTACGTGTGGTATTCGAGCTGGGGGGCGGTGTTGCCGTAGGGATGCCAGGCCGTCGGTCCGTAGGCGTGCACCAGGCTGCCGCCCTGGACGAAGTCCGTGCTGTCCAGCCCGTCGAGCCGGTCGGCGTTGACCACTGGTGTCTTGCCCGCCGCCAGCGCACCGAGGCGGTTCATGAAGGCCGCCATCTGCTCCCTGGTCACGAAGGCGCTCGGGCAGTAGTTGCCACCACCGCAGCCGGTGGTCACGCCGGAGGCGGCCAGGGCGCTGATGTCAGCGTGGAACGGGTTGGCGTTCGGGACGTCGGCGAAGTTGTGGCTGGCCAAGGCGCCGAGCGGGAAGGTGGCCAGGGCGACGGCCAGGGCGGCGATGAGCAGGGCACGGCGTCGGAGGGAGGGTGGTCGCATCGGGGCTTCACCAGTCCGGTGCGGCGCGGGCCGATGGGGGAACGGCACTGGTCGCGTCGAGCCGGGATCGTGGGGCCAGTATGCGGGCGGCTCGGCATCGGCGGGGCTGGCCCCGAGCGTCATCGGTTGAGCCGTGGTCGGGTCGCTTGTGTGCAGGTGGGGTACGTATCTACCAGGGAAGGCCTGGAATCGGGCTCCGGAGAGCCCCTGCGGCCTCGCCGATGGTGGCGGTGTGCGGTGGGGGTACACGGGCGACAGGCAGCGAGGCCTGCGTCGTATTTACGTACCCCTGGTGCAAGCGGACGACCAGGCCGGGGTGCGGAACGCCCTGGCCGCCGACAACGACCCGGACTAGTTCAGCCGGCGACCCCCATCGCCGGAGGTGCCACTCGACCCGTCGCCACCCTCGCGCAGGAAGCGCTCGATGTCCGCGATCAGGTCACCGCCCTCGGGGGAGCGGGCCTCGTCGGCGGCCTCTTCCAGCTGCTTGACATAGGCGGAGGTGCGCTCATCGGCACCGGTCGCTGCATCGAGCATCGCCCGCGTCTCGAGCGCGCGCCGGGGCAGGTCGCCGAGCGGCAGCTCCTCGCCCAAGAACCGCCCGAGGCGACTCAGCAACTCGATCGCGGCGCCGGGGTAGCTGGCGGAGACGTAGTGCGGCACCTGGGCGAAGAGCCCGATGGCGGGGATCCGGGCAGCAGTGACCGCGAGCTCCAGCACCGAGACGACCGCCGATGGCACCCGCAGCCGCCCGGCCGGCCCCTGTTCCACTCCCGCCGGCAACAGACCCGCCGCCGACGCGGTCCCCAGCACGGCCACCGGGCGCGTGTGGGCGGCCGCCACCGGGATCGCGCCGAGGCTGACCCAGCTCACCACGCCGAGATGCTGGACCAGCTTGGAGACGTCGGCGGCCAGTTCCTGCCACAGGAAGTCGGGCTCCGGGCCGGTGAGCACCAGCAGGTCGCGCTGGCCGATGCGCGTGGCGCGCAGCAGCAGTTCGGGCCACTCGAGCGATCGGAGCTGGCCGTCGATGACGTCGAGGGTGGGGCGCCGCGAGCGATAGTCGAAGAGCCGGTCCGCGTCGAAGGTGGCGACCACCCGACTGTCGCGCAGCAGCTGGGCCGCGGCCAGGGTCCCGGCGCTGCCCGCGTCCACCCAGCCCTCGAAAGCGGCGACCAGGATCGGCGCATCCAGCGCGACCGGCTCGTCCAGGCGATGCAGGGTCACGCCTGCAGGATAGGCGTCGCGTCCCGGCGTCGCCGGAGCGCCACGCCGCCGGTCCGCGCTGCAAGCGGCGGGGCGAGGGGCGGCGGCGCCCATGCTAGCCTTCGCCTGCCCGCCCACCCCGATCTGACGCCGAGGATCCGCCGGTGCCCGACTTCCCGATCCAACGCCACACGCTGCCGAACGGCCTGCGGCTGGTGCTGGCTCCTGATCATCGGACGCCGATCGTGACGGTCAACCTGTGGTACGACGTCGGCAGCAAGCGCGAGCGTCCGGGCAAGACCGGGTTCGCGCACCTGTTCGAGCACGTCATGTTCCA
>JBKJYH010000033.1:0-28996 GCA_046715765.1 Candidatus Limnocylindria bacterium | reverse complement strand
GGGGCCGCGCCGACCGGCCCGAGCACCGCGTCGCGGACCCACTGGGTCTCGGCCCGATGCAGGCGACGGAACTCGAGGCGCTGCTGCGACATCGGCCCGTGCCCGGTCACGACCGAGCGCAACTCGTCCCAGTCGGGCTCGGTGTAGTTCCAGCGCTGCGAAGGCTCGTCGTAGCGCAGTTCGGGGTCCGGGATCTGGAGGCCAAGCTCGAGGATGCGCGGCACGTAGATCGACAGGAACTCCTGGCGGAGCTGCTCGTTACCCTTCGATTTGATCTTCCAGATCAGGTCGCGGTCGCGCGCCGGATCCGTGGGCGGGCCGTGCATCTGCATCAACGGGCCCCACCATCGGTCCAGGGCGTCCTGCTCCATGTCGCGCTGGCGCTCGGTCCCGTCCATCAGGGTCAGCACCACGTCACGCCCATGCATGATGTGGACCGATTCCTCCCAGCAGATCTTCTTCATGGTTCGTGCGTACGGCGCGTACGAGGAGTCTCGGAGCGCCTGCTGGCTGACGATGGCGGCCGCGTCCACCAGCCACGCGATGATGCCCACGTCGCCCCAGCTGCGGGTCGGATAGTGGAAGACATTGTGGAACTTGGTCTTGCCGGCGAGCAGATCGCCCAACATCGCCTCGCGGCTCTTACCCAGGTCCTCGGCCACCCGGTACAAGAGCTGGGCGTGGCCCACCTCGTCCTGGACCTTACTGGTGAGGCTCAGCTTGCGGCGCAGGGTCGGGGCTCGCAGGATCCACTCCCGTTCGGGCAGCACCCCCATCAGCTCGCTGTTAGCGTGCATCTCCACGAACTTGAGGATCGCGGCGCGGTAGTCGTCCGGCATCCAGTGATCGGCCTCGACCTTGCCTCCGCCGCCGACGTGAGCGTAGAACGCCTCGGCACGCGGATCGACCTGGGTGGGGCTGTCGCTCACGGCGCTAGGGTACCCCAACCGGGCCGCAGCCCAGCGCGGGACTTCACGGGTGGGGTGACTGCTTCAGGGGACGGTGCCAGCGGTCGTAAGCCTCTCGACGCGTGGCCGCGACGCGCAGCCGTTCACCGTCCACGGCGGCCTCGGCCCGCGGCAGGTACAGGTCCACCGGCAGGAGCCAGCCGCTGCGCACCAGCAGGTAGTCGGCGAAGACCGCATCCACCCGCCCGATGGCCCGGCCGCGGGTGCCGAACACCCGCATCCCGCGCACCGGCTCAGTCATTGGCGGGCAAATTCCCGTCGGCAGTCGTTACCCGTAGCGCGCCGGGCAGGAGGTGGACCGTCACCGGCAGTCCGCCGAACGGCTCCCCGTCGAGGTGGACCAGCGTGTCGGCGTCACCGTCGATCCGGACCGTGCGGGCCCGCACGAACTCGACCTTGGGGTGTCCGACGTGCGCGCCACGGTAGATCCCCGGCAGCAGGCGGAACGCCTCCATCCGCGACAAGTCACCCGCCACGCACACGTCGATGAATCCGTCGGCGATGTCGGCACCTGGGCAGATCTGCATCCCGCCCCCGTAATAGGGACCGTTGGCGAACGCGACCAGCAGGCAGGTATGGTCGCGAATGACTTCACCCTCGGCCGTCTCGAGGGTAAGGCGGACCGCGCGGTTGCGCCAGCGCAGGAGCTCGATGATGGTGGACAGCATGTAGCCGGAACGGCCGCGCTGCCACGGGAAACGATGACCGAACATGACGTGGGCGACCTTTCCATCGAAGCCAACCCCGCCAGCCACCGCGAAGAACCGACGCCGACCTTCCTCCCCATCGGCCCGGGCCACGTCGATGGTTCGGGACTGGTCACCCAGCGCGATCGCCAGGGCGGCGAATGGGTCCAGTGGGAGGGCGAGGTCGCGCACCAGGTCGTTGCCGGTGCCCGCCGGCACGAGACCCATCGAGGGCAGACCCTGCGCGGGAGTGCGCCCATCGGCCAGCAGCCCGTTGACCACCTCCTGGATCGTGCCGTCGCCGCCGACCACCACCACCCGGTCATGTCCGAGGTCGCCCGCGGCCGCCGCCAGCCGTTCTGCGTGCCCGCGCTCGCGGGTCTCCATCAATCGCGCCGTCATCGATCGGTCCGTAAGCCATGCCTCGATCTTCGGGGCGAGCCCGTGCGCGCGCCCGTTTCCGGCAATCGGGTTGACGATCAGCAGCGGATTGTGGGCGGGCACGTCCCCGATTGTGCGCTGCGCGTCAAGCCGCCGAGTGACGACTCAGGCCACCGACACCCCGATGGTGTGGTAGCCGCGGGCTCCGTCCGGCGCGGGGCTGGTGACATTCGATGTCTGTGTCTCTCCGGTGCCGTCGGTGGCTCGAACCCGAATCGCGTGATCACCGACGGCGGCCGTCCAGGTCGCACGCCACTGGACCCAGGTGGCGTCCGAGATCGGCGCGGACAGTTCGGCCGCGATCCAGTCCTCGCCGTCGATCTGGACCTCAACCCGCGACACGCCCCGGTCGGGCGCCCAGGCGACTCCGGCAACCACCGCCTCGCCTGAACCGACGGTCGCATTGGCCCTGGGCAGGTCGATCCGCGCCTGCGTCAGGATCGGTCCCTCCTTCGACCACCCCAGGGGAACCCAGTACGCGTCAAAGGCATCCCAGGTGGTCAGCTCGATCTCGGCGAGCCACTTGGTGGCCGAGACGTAGCCGAACAGGCCCGGCACGATGAGTCGTGCCGGGAACCCGTGCGCCGCGGGGAGCGGCTCGCCGTTCATGGCCAGCGCCACCAACGCCTCGCGCCCGGGTTCGTCGAGCCAGGCCGTCGGGAAGCCGGAGGTCCAGCCGTCTACCGACCGCCCGACCACCTGGCTGGCACCCGGCCTCACCCCCGCCAGGTCCAGCACCTCGCGGAGGCGGACTCCCTTCCACAGGGCGTTGCCGACGAGGTCGCCGCCAACCTCGTTGGAGACGCAGGCGATGGTCACGTATTGCTCGTGGAAGGGCATCGCCAGCAGGTCCGCATAGGTCAGCGTCAGTGGGCTGTCCACCATGCCGGTGACCCGGAGCTGCCAGGTGGCAGCATTGACACGCGGCACGAGCAACGCGGTATCGATCCGGTAGAACGACTCATTGGGCGTGACCACGGGCGTGATCCCCGGAACCGGCAGCTGCGCGGAACCGGGAAGAGCTGGCACCGGGTCGACCGCCGCCGGGATGTCAACGCCTGGGCCGACCGGCGCCGCGGCGCGCGCATTGAGCAGCGTGCGCCCGATCACTCCGCTGCTGACCCCCACCGCCGCGAGCAACGCCGTGCGCTCCAGGAATCGGCGGCGGCTCCAGTTCGGCATCGAATTTATCGGAGGGACCGCGGCGCCCAGCAGAGCGTTGAGGGTCACCATCGCAAACCCGACCCCGAGCGCTGCGGAGACGACGGCCAGCGGGGCGGAGGTGAGCGGTTGTCGCAAGGCGGCCAGCAGGCCGACTCCCCCCAGACCGGCGAATGCGAGAGCCGCCGCTCGTCTTGAGCGCGCGCCGAGGACCCCGAACCAAGCGGACAGCACCAGCGCTCCGACCGCCACCGCGACGTTGAGGACGTCCTTGTCGGCGGTCCCGAACAGGTCCACCACCAACTGCTTCACGCCGGGCGGCTGGAGCGAGATGAGGAGATCGCCGATCGCCAGCACGACCGAGGGCGCGCCTGCGACGAGGCCCGCGAAAAACTCGGTGGCCCCGAGTGCCATGCCGCCGGCGACCACGCCTGCGACTGCGGCCGAGCCGCGAGGGATCGGAGCCGGCGCCTGCATGGCCACAGACTAGCGCCTCGCGGCGCGAATGCGTGCGCTGTACGACCGGCACGGCTAGGCTCGAGTCGTGACCCAGTCACTGGTCCTGCTCGCCCCGGGTGCATCCGGCAACCTCGCCACACTCCGGGCGTGGACCGATGGGCTCGCCGCGCGCGGCATCCCCACCCGGGCGGTCAGTCTGCCGCGGGGGTCCGCGGAGCGGGCAATCCCGGCCTACCGGGCCGCCGTCGAGGACGCACCAGTCGCGTTCATCGGCGGGCAGAGCTTCGGTGGCCGGGTGGCCTCCCTGCTTGCCGCCGAGCAGCCGGTCAGCGGGTTGATCCTGCTCTGCTACCCGCTGCATCCGCCCGGAGCACACGAGCGCGCGGCGGCTCGCACAGCGCATTGGCCGCTCATCCAGGCGCCGGTCCTGCTCCTCTCCGGAGACCGTGATCCGTTTGCCCGGATCGACCTGTTGCGCGCGGCCGTGGCGCTCCTGCCCCAGGCCGAACTGGTGGTCTATCCGGGAATCGGGCACAGCCTCGGGACGGTACTGGCCGAGGCGCTCGATCGCGTCGCTTCGTTCGTCGCTCGGCAAGGGAGCGGGGGCGCCTGAGCCACCCGACTGCGTACACTGCGGGCATGGTCGCCTGTCCGAATTGTCACGCCGAGATTGCGGATCGGTATCGGATCTGCGGGCACTGCGGGACGCAGCTGGCGCCCGATCAGCCCCCCGACGAGATCCGCCGCATCGTGACGGTGGTGACCTCGGACCTGAAAGGCTCCACCGCCCTGGGCGAGAAGCTGGATCCCGAGTCGCTGCGCGAGGTCCTGACCCGTTACTTCGAGGTGATGCGCGCCGTCTTCGAGTCGCATGGAGGGACGATCGAGAAGATCATCGGGGACGCCATCGTGGCCGTGTACGGCCTGCCGACGCGCCGACCCGACGATGCCCTCCGTGCGGTCTCCGCCGCGGCGGAGAGCCAGCGCGCGCTGGTGAGCCTCAACGACCAACTCGACGAGACCTGGGGGGTCCGGCTCACGGTGCGGACCGGGGTGGCAAGCGGTGAGGTGATCGTGGGTGAGGCCACCGCCGGTGCCCACGTCCTGACCGGCGACACGATGCGGGTCGCCACGATCATGGAACAGAACGCCCCCGCGCAGGAGGTGCTGGTCGCTGCGTCCACCGTGACCGCCCTGGGTGACGACCTCCAGGTGGAATCCATGGGTCCGGTCGTCGCGAAGGGCGGATCGGATCCCGTCGACGCGTTCCGACTGGTGGCGGTGCTCCGGGACGATGCTCCCAGGGGCGCATCGGCGACCGCCGGAGCGGTGAGCAACTCGCGCGTCTGCGGCGTCTGCGGCGAGGAGAATCCGCGCGATTTTGCCCGCTGCGGGACCTGCGGCGCCGCTCTCGTCGACCGAATCACCGTCCACGACACCCGCAAGACCGTGACCGTGGTCTTCGCCGATCCGAAGCCTGCGATGGCCGATGGCTCCGCGCCGCGTGCGGAGGTGCTGCGCGACGTGATGTCGCGCTACTTCGGCGAGATGCAGCGCGTCCTCGACCGCCACGGTGCGACCGTCGAGAAGTTCATCGGCGACGCGGTCATGGCGGTCTTCGGCCTCCCCATCCGTCACGAGGACGATGCACTTCGAGCCGTCCGCGCTGCAGCCGACATGCAGGCCGCGCTACCCGCCCTGAACCAGGCGTTCTTGCGGGACTGGGGCCTGAGCCTGGGCAACCATATCGGGGTCAACACCGGGGAGGTGGTGGCGGGCGACGCCAGCCTCGGCCAGCGGCTGGTGACCGGCGACATCGTGAACGTCGCCGCACGGCTGGAGCAGGCCGCGGGGGCGGGCGAAGTGTTCCTCGGCGACCTCACCTACCGCCTGGTGCGCGGCGCCGTCCAGGTCGAACCGGTCGAGCCGCTTACCCTCAAGGGCAAGGCTCAACCGGTCCCGGCTCATCGACTGGTCAAGGTCAGGTCCGCGACCGAGGCCGTCATACAGCGCCTGGACGCACCGATGGTCGGGCGAGAAGTCGAGTCCGCGGCGCTCGATCAGATCTACCGGCGCGCCGCAGCTGAGCGGGGATGTCGCCTGGCAGTGGTGATCGCCGACGCAGGCGTGGGCAAGTCACGCCTGGTCCGCGAGTTCACCGCGGCGCGCTCCGCTCACGCCTCCATCATCCGCGGACGCTGCCTTCCGTATGGCGATGGCATCACCTTCTGGCCGCTTGCCGAAGCGGTCCGTGAAGCGGCCGCCATCGCGGCCGACGACCCGCCGGCGCGGGCGCTGGCCCTCCTTGAGGCGCTGGTCGGCGACCTCGGCGTGGCGGCGCGAATTGGATCGGCCATCGGGCTCTCATCGGACCCGTATCCGGTCCCCGAGGTCTTCTGGGGCGCTCGACGCTTTCTCGAGGGGCTGGCACGTGATCGGCCGGTGGTGATGGTCATCGAGGACATCCACTGGGCCGAGGCCACCTTCCTGGAGCTCATTGGCCACCTGGTCGAGTCGGTCGAGGACGCGGCGGTGCTGCTGCTCTGTACGAGCCGACCGGAGCTACTCGACAAGGAGCCCGAATGGGGCATCGGAGAGCGCGGGATTCGGGTCGTGCTCGGGCCGCTGGGAGATGCAGAGGCGGGCCGAGTGGTCGAGGGGCTGCTCGGCGATGTGGGGATCGATGGCGCGGTCCGCACGCGTATCGTGCAGGCGGCCGCGGGCAACCCGCTCTTCGTGGAGCAGTTGCTGTCGATGCTCATCGACGACGGCACGCTGGTCGAGCGCGATGGTCGATGGCAGGCCACCGCAGACCTCTCGTCGCTGGCCGTCCCGCCCACCATCAACGCTCTGCTGGCAGCGCGCCTTGACCTGCTGGCCGGCGACGAGCGATCCGTCATCGAGCCCGCCAGCGTCATCGGTCAGTCCTTTGCGGAGGGGGCTGTCGGCCACCTGGCGCCGGACGCCGTGAAGCCCGTGGTCCATGACTCGCTCGACGCCCTGTCCCGCAAGCAGCTGGTCCAGGCCAACCCCGCGTCGAGCGTCGAGGAGATCGGGTACCGATTCCCCAACATCCTGATCCGCGATGCGGCCTACAACGGCCTCTTGAAGCGGTCCCGGGCGGTCTTCCACGAGCGTTTCGTGGCGTGGGCCGACGACCTCAACCGGCGACAGGGTCGCGAGCAGGAGTTCGAGGAGATCCTCGGTTACCATCTGGAGCAGGCGTACCGCTACCTCTCGGAACTCGGCACCCTGGACCCCCACGCCCGTGCACTGGGAGCTGAGTCGTCACGGCGCCTCGGCAATGCGGGCCGCCGGGCGTTTGCGCGCGGGGACATGCATGCCGCGGTCAGCCTGTTGCGCCGTGCGTCGGCCACGTTGCCGCGCGCCCAGTCCGCGCAACTGCGCCTCCAGCCCGACCTGGGAGAGGCCCTGATGGAGCTCGGCGAGTTCGAGGAGGCGGAGCGCGTGCTGAGCGAGGCCCGCACCGGAGCCGAGGCTCTCGGCGACAGCTCGCTCGCGGCCGAGGCCGAACTGATCGGCCTGCTGGTGAAGCAGTACACCTCCGACGAAGGTGATTGGAGCGGCACCGTGATGGAGGCTGTCGGCCGAGCCGAACCGATCTTCAGGGAGGCGCGGAATGAGATCGGACAAGCCCTGGCGTCGCGCCTGCAGTTCGGCGTCCACGGGACTGCGAACCACTGGGGGCGTGCCGCGGTCGTTGCCGAACAGGTCATCATCCACGCCCGCGCGGCCGACAACCTACGGGTCGAACGTCGCGGTGCGAGCGCCTACGCGATCGCCGCCCTGTACGGCCCGACGCCCGTGCCCGAGGCAATCGCCCGCATCGAGGAGGCGGCCGATGGCGTGATCGGCGACCGCCGAACGGAGGGTGTGCTGCGCAGCTACCTCGCGCAACTGTATGCCATGCGCGGCGATTTCGACCTCGCGCGGGCCACATACGCGCGGGCGAGGGCCATGCTGGAGGAGGTCGGCGGCGGCCTGTGGGCGGCGTCCAGCGCTGCCGAGTACGGCCAGATCGAACTCCTCGCCGGTGACGCCGCCGCGGCCGAGGCCGCCCTACGCCGGGACTACGCCACGCTCGATGCCCTGGGCGAGAAGTTCCTGCTCTCCACCTTGGCCGGAATTCTGGCGCGTGCGGTTTTTGAACAGGTCCGGCTCGAAGAGGCCGAGGAGCTGACCCACATGGTCGAGTCGCTAGCCGGTGAGGATGATCCCGATGCCCAGGCGCTGTGGCGGGGCGTGCGCGCTCGGATCCTCGCCGAGCGCGGAGAGACCGATGATGCCCTCGCGCTGGCCGGTGAGGCGGTGGTCATCCGCGCCCGGTCCGAGGCACCTGCCCTTCGCGCCGAAGCCCTCGCCGACCTGGCCGAGGTGCAGCGACTGGCGCGCATCGAGGGCTGGCGCGAGTCGCTGGCCGCGGCCCTAGACGAATTCGACCGTAAGGGCGACCTCACGTCCGCGGCCCGATTGCGCGCACGCTACGAGGCTGAGCCCTGAAACCCTGGCGTCGGCTGTCGCCTGAGTTTTCACCCACCCGAGAGGCACGTCGGCAGGCTAGTAGGCCTTGACCCGCCCGTTCTGCGTCAGCCACAGGGTGACGAAGGTGTCTCCGCCCGACGTCTCGATCCACTTGCATGGAAGCTCGGTGCTGGCCGGCCCAGTCGGAGACGAGCATGTGTCGGTGATCTCCTCGTAGGTGACACCGTCGTCGAAAACGTGGATGAAGTTCGCGTTCCCGATGTTGCCCTTGTAGCCAAGGATGACGCTGAAGCCGTCACCGTACGTCGCACCGAAGTTCACCGAGATGCGCGCCCACTGGCCGAAGCACGAGCTGGCGACAGATGGGCAGGCCTCGGCGCCACCCTCGCCAACGGTCACGGCAATCGCGCCGGCCGGGGCGTTGACCTGGGTGTACTGCGGGTTGCGCGTCCGGTGCAGCACCTGGCTGTCCGAGATCGCCTGGCCACCCGACGACGTGTACGCACCGGCGAAGTCCTTCGAGCTGTCCAACGTGACAACGCCGGGTGCCCGATAGGCGTCGCCGTGGCTGTTCCCCTTGCGGTCCGCCGCCACGCCGGTGGTGGTGAAGTCGAAGTTGACGGTCATGCTCGAGCCGGAGGTCGGAGTGGTGTACACCACCCGGAGCGTCACGACATCGCCGGGAGCGACCGCACCGAAACTGCACGACAGGTTCACGCCGACCGTGCAGGCGCCCTGGCTGGGTCCGGGAGCTTCCACCGCGAGCAGGGTCGCGCCGGGGGGGGTGATGGCCGCCAGGTAGAACTGCGACAACTTGCTGGTCTCGGTCGGATCGAGCTCAAAGCGGACGTCGAAGGCGACATTGGCGCCCGGCGTTACAGCCGCCGGAATGGCGGTCGCGCTGTAGATCGCGCTTGCCCTGGCTCCGAAGACGGCCAGCGGCCCGGCGAGGGTGCCGAGCAGCAGGCTAGAGGAGATGCCGATTGCGGCAAGGATTCGGGAGACTCGGTGGTGAAGCGACATCTGGCGCGAAAACCTCGGTGCTCGCCTGGCCAAGAGGGTCGCGGCACGGACCCCTGCGGCAGGTGAAGGGCAGTGTACCCGGGACCGAGTGACGATGCGAGTACCTCGATGCCGGCTTCGAACCGCACCGGACTACCCGGGACACACCAAGCGGTGCCTTGGCGCACCATCTTGCGGGCTAGCGAGATGACGGGACGCTGCGTTCCACCAGTCGAAACCGCTCGCACACGATCTGCGTGGAGTCGGTCGGGTGCCAATTCGGGTCGCCGAGCCAGGACCGGGTCTCATCGGCGTACGAGAGCCAGAAGCGTTCGTGCGCGGTGCGCCATTCCGCCACCGATGTGAACCCTTCTCCCTCGTCCAGCGCGAAAACGAGGTCGACCTCCGCGATGGTGCTGACCCACACCGCGGTGGTTTCGATCACCCCGACTCGCCGATCCAACTCATCGATCAACGAAAGCCGATCCCCGACTTCCGGGATCGGTTCCCCATCTCGTTCGAAGTCACTCAGCAGGCCGGTCGTCGATGTCTTCGCACCGGACAGGATCGCCGCAACAAGTTGCCGGCGCAGTTCGGTCCGCGGAAATCCGAACTCCGCAGCCGGCAGGTCCCCGTCGTTAGTTGACAACGCAAGCATCTGCCCGTAGGCTCAGCTCATGGACGACCCCATTCGCCGCGCACTGAGCCGTGGCCACACCATCGATATCACCACCACCGGGCGGCGCAGCGGGCTGCCACGACGCATCGAGATCTACTTCTTCGTGATCGGCGGACGGATCTACATCTCCGGCATGCCCAACCCGGAACGCGCCCGAGCCTGGCTGCTGAACCTCGGCGCCAATCCGGCGATGACCTTCCATCTCAAGGGGACGGTCAGCGCCGACCTGCCGGCCACGGCCCGGATCGTCACCGACTCGGCTGAACGTCGGTCGATATTGGCGTCTGTCGTGCTGGTCTGGAAGGGTCAGCAGGTCGAGGTCATGGATCGTCACAGCCCGCTGATCGAGGTGACGATCGATGGCTATCAGCCCGGGATCGCCGCCTAGACATTCACCGCGTCGAGGAAGCCCCACCAGGCGTCGAGCGCCCGCGAGGTCGCGGCCAGGACGGCCTCCTGGTCAGCCAGCGTCGGTGCCAGCGCGGCGATCATCGATCGCTCCGCACCCGAGTGCTCGACGTCCAGGGTCGAGTGCACGGTGAAGAAGGCCAGCGTCCGGGGGTCGTCCACGCCGTACTGCTCGACCAGGCCGCGGATCTTCTCGGCAGCCACCTCGGGCACCTGGCCCTCGTAGGCGTACAGCGCCGCGATGCCGGCCGCGATCGTTCCATCGGTCACGCTGGCCCAATAGGCGTCCAGCAGTCCGCGGGTTCCGGAGTTGGGCTCCGCGGTTCGAATCGAATCGCGGTTCGCACCGATCCCCTCGCCGAAGCGCAGCCACAGCTCCGCGTGATTGACCTCGCCGTGCTCCTCGTCCCACAGGTTGTCGAGCAGGGACTGGCGGATCTCGGGTCGATCCGAGCGGGTGTGGAGTGCCGAGAGGAGCCTCGGGAAGGTTGCCTCGAAAGCGTAGTACTGCCGGGCGTAGTCCTGCAGCTCGGCACGGGTCAGGGTTCCCTCGCGCCACTTGGTGTAGAAGGGGTGCTTTAGCAGGTGGCGGTCGGCGATCAGCGCGTCAATGCGCTCGAGCAGGTCCATCGGTTGCCCTCCATCTCGGCAATCGCGGGTTCAATCGGTCACGCGCCCGCCCGCGCAGCATAGCCCGATCGCAGCAGATTCGCCCTATCGGTCGAACCAGCGGGCCAGGCGCTCCATCTCGAACTGTTCTTTCGCTGCCCGATGGGCGGCGCTTGGGAGCGACAGCTTGATGTCTGGAGGGTCGGCGTAGAGATCTCCGCCGATGAGGCTCGCCTCGCCATCGCCCATCTCCATGAAGCAGCTGCCGAGCCCGTCGAAGGTGGCGGTCGGGGTCTCCCCGCGGAAACTCGCCGCGATCCTGGCGGCCACCGCCTCGCCTTCGCGCTCGGCGAAGGCACCTGCCTTGGGCAGCGGCATCCCGTTGGCGAGCCCGATGGTGGTGCAGTCGCCGATCCCGTACACGCCGGCAAACCCGGTTTCCAGGGTTGCACGATCCACCCGCAGCCACCCATCGGCGGGGACCATGCCTGCCGATACCAGGGCCGGAGGGACCCGGTGAGGCGGCACGGCCAGCAGCAGTTCGAAGCCGATCGGCGCTGCCTCGGAGCCGAATCCGACCGATCGGTCCGTCACTTCGGTCGCGACCCGGCCTCCCAGGTAGGCCACTCCGAATTCCTCGAGGCGGGCCAGGATCGGCGCGCAGCCGTCGACGCCCAGGATCGGGAGCGGGATCGAGGCGGGTCCGAAGACGCTGACGTCGGCCTGGGTGCCGCGCGCGGCGAAGCGCTCGGCGAGGAGGATTGCCAGCTCAAAGGGCGCCGGCGGACAGCTGTAGGGGGTGCCGAAGATGCCGACCACCACCCGACCGCCGCGGAACCCGTCGACCAGCGCATGCGTGCGATCAACGCCGCCACGGTCCCAGCCATTGCTTCCGTTGGCGGTCAGGCCGGGAATCGCGTCCATTGCGTGGCTGGCACCAAGGGCCAGTACGAGTGCGTCAGCCTGCAGGACGGAGCCCTCGATCGTCACCCGACGCGCCTCGGGCTGGATGCTGCCGACCTCGGCCTGGATGACGCTGATGCCGCGCCGCTCGAGCATGGCGAGGGGACGGGTGCCATAGGCGATCGGAGAGATGCCCAGGATGGCCCAGATCTTGCGCAGGCCCATGCCGAAGTCATCCCGCCGGTCGATCAGCACCACTTCGTCGCTCGGCGGTAGTTGGTCGCGCAGGGCAACCGCGGTTGCGATCCCACCGAAGCCGGCACCCAGGATCAGCGCGCGAACCACCGGCCCAGCCTAGCAGGGCCCTCGGCCGCGAGTCCGGCTAGGACGCCAGGCGCTGGCTGACGACCCGATCCGCAGCCCGGTGACTCTGCCAGTCCCCGGTCACCGCGGTCAGGAATGCCTCCCGCTGGAGTGCCACTGCCTCGACTGGCTCGAGCGCGATTACCGACGCGGTCCGCGGCACGTCGCGCAGCAGGGCGATCTCCCCGAATGAATCGCCCGCAGCCATCTGGCGCACCGGTCGCCCATCAATCCTGGCCTCGGCGCGGCCCGCAACCAGGATGTAGAAACGATCGCCGACTTCGCCCTGGCGGATGATCGGTTCGCCGGCAAGCACGACGACCGGCTCGAGGTCGCCGGCCACCTGTTCGAGCAGGGTCATGGGCAGAGCCGCAAACATTGGTATGCCCCGGAGCAGGTCCATCTCGCGCGCGGGAATGACCGCGGCGGCGTCGGCCCGCGAGACCCAGCGCCAGCTCACAATGGCGCACAGCGGCAGGATCGCGCCAGTGGCAACCAGTGCGCCGGCGATACCCAGCCCGAGGACCATGATCGGGGCCAGCGCTGACCCGACGGCCAGGCCGATCATCACCAACGCTTCAAGCATGCCGAAGACCCGCCCTCGCACCGCGTTCGGCGTGGTGCGCTGCACGATCGTGAATCCGGCAACGTCCAGCACCGCGTTCCCGACGCCGAGGATGCCGAGCAGAAGAGCCGCCAACACGGGGTGCGGGAAGAGCCCAATCAACAGGATCGGTGCGCCCCAGACCACGAGCGCGAATGCGAAGACCGGCGCCTGGCGTGAGCGTCCGACGAAGGCCATTGCCCCCAGTGCGCCCGCGAAACCACCGATCCCGATGGCTGAGTTGAGGTACCCCACCCCGGATTCGCCGATCCGGAGAAGTTCGACCGAGGCTGCGATCAGCAGCACCGAGAGGATGCCACGCACCATGACCTGGGCGAAGAAGAGAAGCAGGATCAGGCCCGCAGCTGGGTACCTGACCAGGGCGCGCGCGCCTCCCAACACGAGGTCACCCAGGCTGGAACGGGGCGGAGCGAAGCGCAGCGCCTGGCTGGGGCGCATTCCCTGGACTGCCAGCGCCGCCAATCCGAAGCCCACGGCGGGCACGGCAAAGCCAGCCACGGGCAAAGCCAGCGCAAGCAGCGCGCCACCGACAGCGGGGCCGACCAGGGTCCCGATCCCTTCACCGGTCCCCGAGGCAGCATTGGACGCCACCAGGTCCTCCGGCGACCGCGCAAGTGCGGGCATCAACGCCACGTGGGTCGGCCGGTGCAAGACGCCCAGCAGCCCGTCGATCGGGGCAAGGCCGAAGACGATCAGCGGCGAAAGGTCGAGGGCGACGCTCGCTGCCGCCAGTCCGAGCACGAGGGCGCGTCCGAGGTGGACGCTCCGCAGCACCTGGTGGCGTGGGAAGCGATCCACCAGCGTGGAGAGCGCCGGCGCCAGCAGGCCGGCTGGCAGCGTGCGGATGAGCGCCACCCCGCCGACTGCCGCGACTCCGTCGACCTGGTACGCGTAGACCAGGAGCGCTACCAGCCATGCCCATTCGGCGGCGTAGCCCAGCGTCCAGGCGATCAGGGCACGTCGCAGGTCGCGGTTGCCGAGCGCCTGTCGCAGGGCCTTCATGAGTGCAGTGGCGGCAAGGGATGCGGATGCGCGGAGCCCATCCGGTCAGGTACCAGCGATCCCGTCCAACTGGGCGAGATCGTTCTCGATCACCTCGCGGTCGTCAGCCTCGGCAACGTCGGCCAGCGCCGCCCGGGCCTGGGCCAGGTAATCGAGGTGGGCAGCCGTGTCCCCCGCCACGCGATGAGCGCGGGCCATGGCCTCGAGCGCAGCGGCGCGGACCCAGTCGCCCAGGCCGGCCGTGTCGCAGATCGCCAGTGAGGCACGGGCGTGGTGCAATGCCGGCTCTGCCCGACCCAGGATGGAGTAGACCCGGGAGCACTGCCACTCCCCCACCGCGGCCTGCTGGGGCCCGCCGAGCTGGCCCGCCCGGCTCCAATGCCAGCGAGACGCGTGGGCGGCGTGCACCATCTCGTCGTCCTCGGTCGGGGTCCGATCCGGCGCCTCCAACAGCGTCCAGACCTGGTTGAACAGGTCGACCCCCATCTCCCGATGTTCTTCGGGCAGGATGAGCCGCGGGGCGCGTGGCGCGTGAGCGTGATCATGCCCCTCGTGGTCGTCGTGATCGGATCGAGTGGCATCGGACATGGCGTGCAGGCTCCTCGGCGGAATACGGGTCATGTCAGCGTAACCGCGACAGACTAGGTGTCGCGCCGATTCGCGACGATCTCCGCATGACTAACCAGCTGGCCGATACCGACGTCTCGATCCGTGGCGATCGGATCGAGATCAGGAACCTGGTCCTCGTCGATCCTGCCCTGGCTGAGTTCGTTCGGCGTCAGGAGCCGGATGAGCGAATGGCCGTCATCGACCGTGCGCTGCGAATCGGGCTGATGACCCTCACCAACACGGGGATCAGCATGAGCACCGACGTGGTGCGCGCCGAATTCGAGCGCCTGCATGAGCGACTGGAACAGACTCATGCCCGGGCCGCCGCGACATTCGAGCACCAGTTGCGCGCCACCTTCGCGGACGGCGAAGGCCGCTTGCCCCGCACCCTGGAGGCCTTCCTCGGCGACGACGGCAAGCTGCGAAGATTGATGGGCGAACTGTTCGATCCGAACCGCCGGGAAGGCGCGATGGGCCGCCTCACCGACCTCCTCGAGCGCTACTTTGATGGAGACGGGTCGCGGCTCGCCCAACTGTTGGATCCCACTCGCGAGGGCAGTCCGCTGCACCAGTTCCGCAACGAGGTGACCGGCGAGTTCCGCTCGATCACCGAGCGGATCGGCGCCCTCGAGTCGGGCAATCGGGCGCGGTCCGAAGAGCGCGCCCGAGGGACGGCCAAGGGAACCGACTTCGAAGACCGGCTAGAGGAACGACTCGCGCACTACGCCCGCGGGGCGGGCGACGCACTCGAGCGCACCGGCGCCGGCGAGGGCGACGCGATGCGGTCCAAGAAGGGAGACTTCGTGCTGACCATCGATCCCTCCCGGACCAGGGGTGCCGACCTGCGGGTCGTGATCGAGGCCAAGGACCGCTCCATGAGCCGACGTGCCATGGCCGCTGAACTCACCGATGCACGCGAGAACCGGTCCGCGGCGGTTGCCCTGGTGGTGTTCAGCGCGCAGGCCGCCCCGATGGGGATTGCGCCATTCGCGGTGGTCGGCTCGGACATCTACGCGGTCTTTGACCCCGACGCCAACGAGGAGGTTGGCCTCGAAGCGGCCGTCCGACTGGCCCGCGCCCTCGCGCTGCTGACCCTGCGTGAAGCAGCCGGACAGGTCGACCCAACGGCCGTCGAGGAGGCGCTCGCCGAGGTCGGCCAGCAACTGGCTGCCGTCCAGGGCATGAAGGCTCGTCTCACCTCGATCGGTTCCGCCGCGCGCGACGTCGGCGCCGCGCTCGACCTGATGCGCGCCGGGATCCTGCGTGCCGTGAAAGCAATTGAGGAGCAGTTGCGCGTCGCGGAAACTGAGGACGCCCTCACGCTGAGCGCGTAGCGACCCTCGGCGCTGAGATCGGTGTAGGCTGCCCGCATGCATCGATTGATCGCGCTGTCGATCGCACTCATCACCGCGCTGACGGCCTGCTCGTCCGTATCACCCGTGCCCAGCGGCTCGGGATCCGGGTCTCCTGCGACCTCTCCATCATCTCCAGCGTCCCCCGGCGGGTCGACCGCAGCAAGCATCGCGGCAAGCCCAACGCCCACCCCCGCACCCGGCTCCCCGCCACTCTTCGTTGCCGGCGATCCGATCGAGACCGCGGCTTCCAGTCTCCGCGTGCGGAGTCGCCCCGGCACAACGCAACAGATCCTGGTCCAGTCGCTCCCGCTCGGTGCGAACCTGCTGGTCGTCCTTGGGCCCGTGGCCGTGGACGGCTACGGCTGGTACCTGGTGCGGGACGCCGACCTCGCCGAGCCAACCTTTGACCAGGGCTGGGTCGCATCGGGCTTCGAGCCAGACCCATGGCTGGTACACGCCGCGTTTGAAGTCCTGGAGAATCCGTTCATCGCCGGCTATGCCTTCGACCGCGATGGTGAGTTCGGGCCGGTACTCCTGCAGACTGGTCCGGGCTACTACATCGACTGGGTCGCGTCGCCGCCCGGGACCACCGGCTGCAACTTCGCGGTTGACCTGGTCCCCGGCAGCGGCACCCCGGTATCGGCCATTCGGGCGACGATCGGGGCATCCGTCGCCCCCGGTCGACTGCAGCAGGAATTCTTCGCTTCACACCCTGAACTTGTGGGTGACATCTTTGTCCGGGTGACGACCACCTGCCGTTGGGCGCTCACCTTCGTCCTGGTCCAGGGGTAGTCGGGCCGTAGTCGGCGCGCACGCATGGTGAGGCCCCCGCGCCGCGTGGCGCGGGGGCCTCGAGCCGAGCCGGGATGCGCGACCGGCTACAGCATCTCGCGGAGCCGGCGTCCGGCCACGATGACACCTGCCGTCCCGACCAGGATCAGACCGATCCCGGGCAGCGAGCCGCCATCAAGCGGGAGTGGCATCGCGGCGTCACCCAACTCGCCACCGTCGCCGCCGGGCTGGCCTCCGCCGTCCAACTCGCCACCGTCGCCGCCGGGCTCGTCCACGGCATTGGTGGAGCAGTCCACCCAGAACATCTTGTGCTTCTGAGTGGTGTCGTTGGTGCCCTGCCAGTTCACGCGGTAGTGGCCGTCCGGCAGGCCCATCACCACCGTCTGGTCGAAACCGTCGCCGTTTGTGTCGTAGGTGCCTGACGCAACCTGTGCGCTGCTGCCATCCCAGGCCAGGATCTCCCATGAGCCCGTCTGCGCCGGATCGGCGAAGTAGAAGCCAAGATAGAACTGGCAGACCTTGGGCTCGTTGTTGACGTACTGCCCGTCGGTGCTGGCATCGTGCACCTTCACCGTGCCGGCGTTGCCATCGGCGCCGAAGGCGGCACCTGCCGTCAGCGCCAGGCTGAGAGCGGTGACCGAGACCGCCGTCGCAACCAGCGATCGGCGAGTCGGAGTCAGGTGGGTCGTGGTGTCCATGATTGCGTCGCATCCTTTCGTGGTGGGTCCGACATCGGGCCCGATAAGACCTGGTCACAGGATGCGATCGGGAGGCCATCGGTACTATGGCGAAGTAGTACCCCCGCCGGAAATGGCTCGACGAGAGGACTACACCAATCCGCCCAGGTGCGGTGTGGTGCAGTACTCCGCCCCTACCACCGTACCGCCGCCGCTCGAGCCGGGACCGGTCGGCGAGTGGGCATGCCTAGGGCACGACGTCCAGGGCCGCGGCGAACGCCTCGACAAAGCGCTCCTGGGCGTCGGTCTCGACGGCCTGTGGGTGGCGCACTGCACGCACCGTGGCGATCGCGGCTGAGGGACTCAAGCCCGCGCGGACGAGCGCGCAGGCGACCACTGTCCCGGTCCGGCCCACCCCTCCCATGCAGGCAACGGCAACATCCGCGCCGCGGCGGGCCTCGCGGATCTCGCTAAGGATCCTGGCCATCTCCGCCTGCGTGCGGGGCGGCTGTCCGTCTGGGATCGGGTGGCGGATGACCTCGACGCCGGCCTCAGCTCCCCGGCTCACGATCGCCGGGTCGCTCCAATGCTCCAGTTCGTGGTCCTCAACCAGCAGGATCAAGCGACCCACCCCCAGCGCCTGCAGCGCGACGAGATCCCGATCCAGGTTGCGCCGGTAGGTGCGGCCTTGATACCGGATCGATGGCCCTCTCTTCCCGGGCAGGATCGTCAGGCCAAGCCGACCGGGAAGTCCGTCGCCGAAAGCCGACGCCTCGATCCAATCGACGCGCAGCTCCTCGGAGAATCCCGCGTGCGACGCCTCGTCCGGTGTCGATGGCATGCCGGCATCGTACCCGCCGATGGATTGTTAGAGTGCGGCCAGCATGATTCGGCGCGGACGCCCGGTTCGTCGCGGCCAGGCGCGGCCGATGGCCTATCAGCGCGGGGAAACGCCGCCGCGGACTCGATCGCTGGCCGGGCCGATCGTCGGTGCGCTGGCCGTGGTCGCCCTGCTGTGGGCTGCCGGACTGGCGGGACGCGACGCGGAGTTGCCGACCCCTACCCCGGTCCCGACCGCTTCAGGTCCACTCACGATCGCGTTCTCGACGGCGCTCGATCAGGTGAGTGGTGAGGCCGGGTCGCCGGTCGACCGCTTCCGGGCCGGCGACGGCTTCGCGTACTCGGTGCGCCTCCCGAGCCCGAGTGCCCACGAGGTCGTGATGGTCGAGATCGAGCGCATCGGTGGCGGAGCCACGGAGATCGTCCAGCCCTGGGCAACGCAGGGCATCGTTCCAACCTCTCCCATCATCGCGTTCTCCATCCGCGCGAGCAGCCTTCTCGAGACATGGGGCCCGGGCGATTACGTGATGCGGATGAGTTGGTCAGGCGGCGGACCACTGATCGCGTCGGGCGAGTTCACCCTGGTCGAGACGCCAATCCAGCCCTAGGCCGCTCGAGAACAGACATCGGGATCCGGGGCTGTGCCCTATCCCGGATCCCGATTCCCCCCGCGCCAGAGCTGGATCTCCGCGAACCGGGGGCTCAGCGGGGTGCCCATCTCAACTCGGTTCGGACCTAGCCTAACTGCACCAAAGCGTGCCTGTCAATACTCAATTGACCTGCAGCGCCTCTCGTGTCAGTTCATATGCGCCCCGGTGATCACCCGCTTCGGCTCGCAGGTCGGCCCACTCGCGGAGTACCTCTCGCAGTCGCCCGGTGGCGTGATTGACGCGTGCGGCCTCGGCCGCTTCCCCAAAACGCTCCTCAGCGGCTTGGCTGGAGCCGGCGGCTCGGTGAGCACGCGCCTCGGTCAGCAGCGAGGTGAGTGCCACTGCGGTATTGCCCACCCCTACCGCCAGTTGCTGTGCCCGGCGAGCAGTGGCGATAGCCTCGACATGCTGGTTCCGCGCGAGTGCGATCTGGGCCTCCGTATCGAGAACGGCGGCGAGGTAGCCGGCGTCGCCGGCTCGTTCGAATTCCTCCCGGGCGCTCCGCGCCAACTGCGCGGCACGCTCCACATTGCCGGTGGCGAGGTAGGCCATGGCGAGGTCGTTCTCGATACGGGCCGATTCGAATGAGGCCCCGGCGGCTCGCAGCAGGGCGAGTCCCTGCGAACCACTTCGGATGGCAGCTTCCATGTCCCCGGATTCGCGGTAGCCGATGGCGAGGTTAAAGAGGAATGTCGCCCGGCGGCGATCATCGAGGTCTTCGGCCAGGCCGCGCGCGGTTTCAAGGTGCGCGAGCGATCCCGCATGGTTGCCCAGCTTGCCCTCGATCGCAGCCAGGGCGACGAGGAGTCGGAGTTCGAAGTCTGGTTCGACTCGCAGGCCGCCGCGGCTGCGCTCCAGCAGGCCGACCAGCAGGCTGCGCGCCTCGGCCTCCTGGCCGGACAGGTACAGGCCGTATCCCAGCCAATAGCGCGCCAGCGCCTCGTCGGCGACGCGACCCTGCGCTGCGAAAAGCCGCGCAGCCTCGGCAGCCGGCGCGAGCACCTCGCGACCGCGATTCATGCGCGCGAGCGCTTCGGCCATGCCGCGCTGCGCCTCTGCCCGCGCGCCATCATCGAGCGGATCCTCGAGCAGCGCCGAGTACCCGTCGGCCGCGGCCTGCCAATTACCGCTGGCGAGCTGCATGTCCACCGCCAGCCGATTCCATGCCGGGCTCCGTTCGTCGAGGAAGTGGCTAGGCGGCATGCCAAGGCGTTCCGCAAGGTAGGTCAGCGCGACCATCGAGGGCCGGGCGACGGCGGTCTCGAGCGCACTCACGTAGGCCTTGGTGTACCGGTCGCCGGCGAGCTGCTGCTGGGTGAACCCGGCGCGCCGACGAGCTTCCCGCAATCGCTCGCCGATCTGGCGGGCAAGCGCCGAATCATGCTCGGTGGCGCGGGCGAGGGTCCTGATGCGCGGCATTGACCGCAGTATACCCTCCCTGGCAAGCCCTTCTTGACTTTGGCATCCCACCAAAGTACTGCCGCGCCCGCATCGGGCGGGTACCGACGGGTCATTGCCGCTGGTCCGTCCGGGGATCACCTTCCCCTGCGGAGACCGGTTTCACCTGACGCCGGGTCCAGCAATGGGAGATGGACATGCGCATGCACCGAGCCTTCCGCTCGATGATCCTGGTGATCAGCCTTGCCGCACTGTCCGCGCTGAGTTTCGTGACCACGGTCCTCGGCGCGAGCACCGGCGGCGACTGGCCGCGCTAAGCGCGCCGATCGCCTCAAGAACCGACGGGGGGCGCCGCGGGCGACTTGTCCGCGGCGTCGTCGTGTCCGGGTCAGAGGCTCGGCAGGTCCTGCTCCAATTGGATGGCTCCCGCGAACAGATCCCCGACGCTGGCGACCCGGTCCGGCATGCTCGTGATCGTCCAGCGGTCCGGGGCCAACAGTGGATCCTCCAGTTCATCCCAGGTGATCGGCGCCGACACCGGAGCGCCCGGCGCGGGCCGCACCGCGTAGGGAGCCACCAGGGTGCGGATCGGCGCATTCTGGGTGAAATCGAGGCGGGCCCTGCCCCCGCGGTCTGCCTTCGACCATTCCCAGCTCACGAGGTCCGGCACCAGGCCGCCGACCGCGCGGGAGAGCGATTCGACCCAGTCACGGGTCTGGTCGAAGGTATAGACCGGGCGGATCGGAATCCAGACCTGGAGGCCGCGCTTGCCGGTCACCTTCGGACAGCCGGTCAACTGCAGGTGGGCGAGCGCGGTCCGGAAGAGGCGCGCCAGGATGATCACCTCGTCGAAGGTCGTCGCCGTCCCAGGATCGATGTCGATCAGGGCGAAGCTGGGACGATCCGGGGCGCGGGTGGGGGCAGTCCATGGGTGGAGTTCCACCGCGCCCTCCTGCGCCAGCCAGGCAAGTGTCGCCACACGATCGACCACCACGTAATCCTTCGGCCCCTCTGACGACGTCCAGCTCCAACGCTGGACCCAGCCGGGCGTGTGGCTCGGCAGGTCCTTCTGCCAGAACCCAGGGCGATCGGTCCCATCCGGAAAGCGCTGCAGGTTCAGCGCACGGCCACGCAGGTGCGGGACCAGGGTCGGACCGATCGTGGTGTAGTAGCGCACCAGGTCACGCTTGGTTAGCGCCGGGTGGGCCTCGCTCGCGGGGAAGAGCACCTTGTCGAGGTTGGTCAGGCGCAGCTCGTGGCCGGCGACTGACCAGACCCCCGCCGGCCCCATCTGGTCAAGGGCGGCGAGTTCCTCGGCGGCCGCTGCCAGGGATGGTTCGGCAGGGAATGGTGGCGCTCCGGTGGGTCCTGCGTCGCCGAGCAGCCTCGCCAGGGGGAGGGCCTCCTCCCTGCGAACCTGCGCCGCGTCCCGGTCCGGCTCGAGCCCCTTGTAGGAGGCCTGGCGCAGTACGCCATCGGTGGTCCATTCCGAGAACTCGACTCGCACCACCAGGTGCGGGTCCACCCAGCGGGCGTCGGCCAGCGGCGGCACCGATTCGAACGGGCTGGAGTCTCGCCGCAGCGGCACGAGGGCGGACAGCAGCGCCCGCCGGTCCCGTTCGTCAAGGCCGCTCCCCACCTGGCCGACGTGGCGGAGGCGCCCCTCGTGCTGGACGCCGAGAATCAGCGACCCCAGCTCGGCGCTCGAGGCCTGGCCGGGAAGCCAGCCCGCGATGACCACCTCCTGCTCGCGGCGCAGTTTGACCTTGAGCCAGTCGCGCGAACGGTGGCCGGGCTGGTAGACCCCGGTCCGACGTTTGGCCACCATTCCCTCGAGGCCCTGCCCGGCGGCCGCGTCCAGAAAGGCGCGCCCCTCCCCCACCACGTGCGATGCGTAGCGCACCAGGGGATGGGGGCGCAGCACGGAGCGCAGCAGGCGCTTGCGGGACTCAAGCGGCACCTGCATGAGTGACTGTCCGTCGAAGTGCAGCAGGTCGAAGGCAAGGTAGGCGATCGGAATCACCGCCCGTTCCTCTACGCTGGGCCGCGACGCTTCGCCTGACCGACGCCCGGTCGCGACCTCGAGTCCACGCAGTCCGGTCCGATCTTGCAGCAGCGAGAACGACGGGCGCCCCTGGCCGTCGAGCGCCACGACCTCGCCGTCGACCACTGCCTCTCTGGCCGCAATCCAGTCCGGTCGGCGGGCCAGGTCCGGAAAGTAGGCCGCGGCGTCGGTGCGGTTGCGAGTCCAGAGCCGTACCTCGCCATCGGCCACGACCGCCTCGACCCGATAGCCGTCCCACTTGATCTCAAACAGCCAGGCGGGGTCGTCGAAGCCGGCCTCCACCGAAGTGGCCAGCATCGGCGCGATGAACGCGGGCAACGGCGCCGGAACGGCGGCCGCCAGGTCTGGCGCCGGCTCGACGGACGGCGGTTCGATCACGAAGCGCGGGGCCAGTCCTTCGGCCAGTTCCTGGTTGGTCCGTCCGCTGCGCACCGAGGTAGGAATTGATTCGGCGTCCCAGCCGGCGATCGAGGCGTCATCGCGCTTATGGGTCAGCAGCCACTGCCCCGGGTCGGAACTCTGGCCGTACGCGTCCCGCCGACCGCCGGTCTGCACGATGGTGAACCGGCCGCGCAGCCGCTCCCCCGCCAGTCGGAACTTCAGTTCGCCCGCACGAACCGCCGCGCCTGGGTCATCGGTCTCTTCTGGTTCGAAGGTGCCCCAGTCCCACACGATCATGTCGCCCGCGCCGTACTGACCCTCGGGGATCCGATCCTCGAAGCTGAGGTACTCGATCGGGTGGTCCTCGGTCCGTTGGGCCAGGCGCTTCTGATCCGGATCGAGGGTAGGCCCGCGCGGCACAGCCCACGATACGAGGACCCCCTCGATCTCGAGGCGCAGGTCGTAGTGGAGCCGCGTTGCACGGTGACGCTGCACCACGAATCGACCGGTCCGGCGTTCGATCGGTCCTGGGGCAGGCTCGGGCGTGCGGCTGAAGTCGCGCTTGGACCGATACGCGTCGAGGGGCATGGCGAGTGTGCTTCGGCTAGCCCAGCGCCGCGCCGAGCTCGACCAGGGAGTCCACGACCACGCTCGCCCCCGACCTGAGCAGGGTCGGTCGGTCGGCGGCGCCGCTGGTCACGCCGATGGGCAGCATGCCGGCAGCCACAGCCGCGTGCATGTCCCAGGTCGCGTCGCCCACGTACCAGCAGTCGGCAGCCTCCACCCCAAGCGCGCGGGCGCACAGGAGCAGCAGATCCGGAGCGGGCTTGGCGTTGCTGACCTGGGTCCCGTCGACCACGAGCGGGGAGGTCGGCAGGTCCAGCGCGTCGATTGAGGCGGCTACCTGCTCGCGCCGGCTGGAGGTCGCCACTGCCCACGCCAGCCCGGTGCGATCCAGGTGCGCCACCAGGTCGCGAACGCCAGGCAAGGGGCGCGGCCGGCGATTCATCTGCGTGAAGATCGCGCCGCTGCGCGCATCAATGGCCTCGTCCTCGCCTTCGGGCAGTGACACGCGGGCGGCGCCTGCGACCTCGCGGGCAAGGCGTCGGCCGTCGGAACCGATCAATCCGGCAAGGTGAGCATCGTCCACCGGGATGGCCCACTCCGCAAAGGCCTTCTTCCACGCGGCGATCCGGATCCCCACCGTGTCCACCAGCGTACCGTCCAGGTCGAAAATGATCGCGGCTGGGGGAGTGGCGGGCAGGAAACCGGTCGGCATCGGTCTACGATAGGGCGCCGATGGCCTCCGAGTTTGCCCAGCACTGGACAATCGATCCGGCGGTGGAGTTCCTGAACCACGGTTCGTTCGGGGCTGCGCCCCGCGTGGTGCAGGCCGCCCAGCAGGCCTGGCGCGACCAGATGGAGCGCGACACCACGCGCTTCTTCGCCAGGGACCTGGAGTCAGCCCTGGACCAGGCGCGCGATGAGTTAGCCGCCTTCCTCCTCGCAGATCCGCGCGACCTGGCGTTCGTGCCGAACGCCACCGCTGGCCTGAATGCCGTGCTGCGCTCGCTCGCATTCGAACCCGGGGACGAACTGCTTACCACCGATCACGCCTATAACGCGGCGAGGACAACCCTGGAGCACGTGGCTGAGCGTAGTGGCGCGAAGGTCGTGGTCGCCCGGGTTCCCTTCCCGCTGGCCTCGGCCGAACACGTCGTGGAGGCGATGCTCGCGGCCGCCACGCCGCGGACCCGCCTGGCGATCATCGATCACATCACCTCGCCGACCGCGCTGGTCTTCCCGGTCGATCGGATGGTGGCCGCCCTCGCACAGCGCGGCATCGACACCCTGGTCGACGGAGCGCACGCCCCCGGACAGGTCGCCCTCGAGGTGCCTGCCGTTGGCGCGGCGTACTACACGGGCAACCTGCACAAGTGGGTGTGCGCTCCCAAGGGCGCCGCGTTCCTGTGGATTCGGCCGGATCGCCAGGCCGGCGTCCGGCCGTTGGCCATCAGCCACGGGGCCAACTCGCCGCGTGCCGATAAGTCACGCTTCCTGCTGGAATTCGACTGGACAGGGACCGCAGACCCGACCGCCTACCTGGCCATCCCCGCTGCGCTGCAGTTCGGGGCGTCGCTGCTCCCGGGAGGCTGGGATGCGCTTCGCCTGCGCAACCGCAGCGTGGCGCTCGCGGCCCGCGACCTGCTCTGTCAAGCGCTCGGCGTTGCGCCACCCGCGCCCGACGGGTTGGTCGGCTGCATGGCCAGCGTCGCCCTCCCGCGCATCGAGCAGGCGGGCACGGTGCAGGGCATCGAGCTCTACAACGACCCGGTCCACGAGGCCCTGCTGGATGCCGGTCTCCAGGTGATGGTTACGCCCTGGCCGCAGCGACCGGAGGGCGGTCCGTGGCAGCGGCTGATCCGGATCAGCGTCGCGGCGCACAACGACCTCGCGCAGTACGAGCGCCTGGCCGATGTCCTGCGCTCCATCCCCGAAGCGCGCGCGGCAGCGTAGCGATGCAGCTATGAGCGGAATGGTCGTGGTCGTGGGCTCCGTGAACGTGGACTACGTTGTCCACGCCGATCACCTGCCGGCCCCCGGGGAGACGGTGTTGGGCGGCAGGTTCGAGCGCCACTTCGGCGGGAAAGGGGCGAACCAGGCGGTCGCGGCCGCCCGGGCAGGCGCGGAGGTGACATTCGTCGGAGCGGTGGGCCGGGACGCCGACGGTGATGCTTCGTTCGCGGCGCTCGAGGCCGAGGGGATCGACGTTTCGCGCGTCCGCCGGGTCGATGCACCCACCGGCGTCGCGCTGATCGTGGTCGGCCGCGACGGCGAGAACCAGATCGCGGTCGCCGAAGGGGCCAACGCCGAGCTCCAGATCGCCGATCTGGGCATGGAGCAGACCGGCGTGCTACTCGCCTCCCTCGAGATCCCCCTGGAGGTGGCCCTCGCCGCGGTGGTTGATGCGTGCCATCGCGGGCGCATCACCGTCCTGAACCCGGCCCCTGCTCAGCTTCTCACCGAATCGGTCTTCCGCTATCGGCCGATCCTGGTTCCGAACGAGCATGAACTGCCTGTTGTGTTCGGGGTCGCGGGGTGGGACGCAGCGGTGGCGGAGGTGGCGCGACTAGGCCTGACCGCCGTCGTGACCCGGGGTGAGCGCGGGGCCACGCTGCTCGCCGGCGGCAGGGAGACGCACATTCCGGCGGTCGCCACCGTCAGTGCGATAGACACCACGGGCGCCGGCGACACCTATTGTGGGGTGCTCGCCGCGTGGCTTGCGGAGGGTCGGCCGCTTGGAGAAGCGGCGCGTGCGGCCATGGTCGCGGCGGGCCTCGCGGTCCGGGTGAGGGGCGCTCGCGAGGGGATGTCAACCCGGGACGCCATTCTCGAGGCCCTGGGGGCGGTGGACTCCGCCCGCTGATCACCCACCGATGCCCTGGTGACTAGGCGAGGTCCGCTCCGGCGACGCGGGCGTCCGCGGCCAGGGACTCAAGCGCTTCGTCGTCGGTGGCACTCGCCTGGAGCAGGCCCATGACCCGCGCCACCCCGGCCTCGCGATACCCCGCCAGCAAGTCGACCCGCGGGGCGCCCTCGTCTTTCAGGACGTACCGACTGATGTTGACCGACAGGCGGAGCGTGGCCGGGTCGCGGCCGATCTCCTCGCAGCGGGAGGCAATCACCGGCCTGGCGTCGCGGACCTCATCGGGCGAAAGCCAGTCAACGTTCAGTTCGTCGGCATGTCGAGCGGCCAGGCGCCAGGTGACATTGGGGCCGTTGCCGCCGACCATGATCGGGACTCGTGGCTGCTGGAGGCCGCGCGGGACGTTGATGGCGTCGGTCACCGAGGCGTAGGTGCCAGCGTAGTTCGCCCGACCCGGACCAAGCATCCGGGTGATCACCTCGAGGTGGTCGGCAAGGGTCGCAAGGCGGGTCCTGGTATTGGGGAAGCCATAGCCGTATGCCCGCCACTCGTCTTCCTTCCAGCCCGCGCCGATGCCCAACTCCATCCGCCCAGCGCTGATCACATCGAGGCTACCGATCATCTTCGCGGTCAGGGCTGGGTTGCGGAAGGCGGTGCAGATCACCACCTGCCCGAGGCGCACTCGCGAGGTCAGGACCGCCAGCGCCGCAAGAGTGGTGAACGACTCGAACGTCAGCTCATCGGTCGGTTCGGGCTCGGTCTGAAAGTGGTCGAAGACCCAGACCGATTCGAAGCCCAGCCGCTCCGCCTGGCGCGCCACTTCGACCGTGCGCTCCCACGCCCGTCGAGGCTCCCAGCCGTCGTACTCACCGGTCCAGCCCTGGGGCAGGACAACGCCCACATCCATGCCCACCACGATACCCCGTTGGTGACGGGCCCCACCTATGCCGGGCCGCGCCCCGACACCCCCGTCCGGTGGACTGCTTCCCCGCGCGTCAGGCTCAGTTCAGGAACGAGGAGATCAGCACGCTCGGGACGGTCGACCCGTCGCCAGGACTTGGCAGTGGGGCTCCGCCTCCATTGCCATTCAAGAAGAAATACCAGACCACGAAACCGAGCACGACGAGCGCCAAGAGCAGGCCAATGATCATGCCTGTGCCCATCTGCGACGAAGAGCCTTCACTCGGTAGATTGATGTTCTGCTGTCCCATGGGCGGACTACCTCCACTCCTTCGGGGGCTCGTCGACTTCAACTGGGGAAGAGGAACGCCTGGGAGTCCTTCTCCTGTCGACAATTCGCCACTGTCGCCTGCTGTCTACCATGGCGGTCAGCAGGAAGACGCCGATCCCGACCACCATCAGGCTTTCGGTCATGTTTCAGGCCGCCCAGAACATCGCGTCACATCGTGCGTCTCGGCATCGGAGAAAGCGCAATCGGACGGCATGTCCGGCAATCTGGCGCAACGGCTCGCCAGAGTCATGACGCTTCTGTAATCTTTTCGCGTGACATCCACCCGAAACGGGCGCGCAATCCCGGGGTCGCACGAAGCGCGGCTGGCGCTCGTGCTCCACGATCGCCCACTGGTCGTGGACCTGGTCACCCTGACCCTGAACCACGGCATGTTCGTGGTGCGGGCCGCAGGCAACCTGGCCGAGGCCGAGGCGCATCTCGCCAACTGGCGCCCGCACCTGACCGTGATCGACATGGACCACGACGACAGCGTCCCCCTGCTGCACCTGCTTGGGGCTTCCAACACGCTAAAGCGGAGTGAGACCCCGGTGCTAGGCCTGACCCGACGTGGCGACCTCAAGACGAAGCTGCGAGCATTCGAACTTGGGGTCGACGACATCATGGCGATGCCGTTCTCGCCGGAGGAGCTGCTCGCGCGGTCGATCGTGATCACGCGGCGGGCATCCGGCCTCGAGATGCCGATCGTGCCGACCATCAAGATCGAGGAGATCGAGATTGACATCGTCAATCGGCAGGTACGCGCCGGCAAGTCGGTGGTTCACCTGAGTGGCATCGAGCAGAGCCTGCTGTACCTGCTGGCGAGCCGGGCGGGGAAGGTCGTCACCCGCGACGAAATCCTCGATGCGGTCTGGGGAACCGACTTCGTCTCGGAGAGCAACGTCGTGGACCGCCACGTGCGAAGCCTGCGCATCAAACTGCAGGACGACTACCGCCACCCACGCTTCATCGAAACCGTCGCGGGTCGCGGCTACCGGTTCATCCCGACCTTCTCGAATCAAGGGTGGGATGCCAGCCCGCGTTCCTAGGCCGCGTAGGAGATTGGCACCAGATCACCGTCCGTTCTTACCCTTGACGCCGGATTCGAGGTGATGACGGAAGCGTCATGACGTAGCGAGCCGGGGCCCTCCACACTCGGGTACGCACGTTGAACTAGTGCGGGCGGAGGTATGGAGGATTCCATGGATAACACCATCTGGATCATCATCGTGGTCCTTGGCGTCCTGTTCGTGCTCGGGTACTTCGGGCGATCACGCTTCGGCCGGTGACCTGCCGCCGGCCGTCGGAGATGCCCGGCGCTTCCCCGGCGCTTGCCCGGCGCTTGCCCGGCAGGAGTAGATTGTCTCCGTGAGCGCCAATGAACCGCAGCGCGCGGACAGGGGGCGGCGGTAACACGCGATATCGAGCGAGGCAGCGGCTCAGATTGCGCTCTGGCCAAAGTCGGAGGGGGGAGTTGCCGTACGTCATCTCGCAGTAAGCTCAACCCCTGACCCAGTTTGTCTGGAACACGGGCCTGGAGCCAACGGCGGCAATCGTTGTGGACCTGCCGGCACCCGCCGTGTACGACATGCAGGACCTGTGCTAGGCGGAGATCCCGAGCACCATCGGCAGGTTGAATGGTGGGCGACACTGGACTCGAACCAGTGACCTCTTGCATGTCAAGCAAGTGCTCTAACCAGCTGAGCTAGCCGCCCGTCGGGGGCGCTATGGTGCCCGATCCACCGATGCGCGGCAACTGGCCGCA
>JBKJYH010000032.1:0-31782 GCA_046715765.1 Candidatus Limnocylindria bacterium | reverse complement strand
GCTTCTTGGTGTCCACACACCCCGTGGCAGCCGTCCGTTCGCCCTCCCAGATGGCCTCGAAGTCGGGCGAGAAGTGGCGATGCAGCTGGCACACGTTGCAGACCTCGGGACGACCGGGATCGGTGCGCCGGATGCGCTGTGGATCGGTGACCATGCTAATCACCAGCCGCCTGATCTCATCGGGCTCGGCGAAGATCGGGATGGTGTTGCGCGCCGACTTGCTCATTTTGGTCGTGCCGTCGGTGCCCATCACCACCGGGGCATCGGTGAAGACCGGTCGTGGCTCGGGAAAGATCGGGCCGTAGCGCCGGTTGAAGGCCCGCGCGATCTCCCGGCTGAGCTCCAGATGGGCGGCCTGGTCCTTGCCGATCGGCACCCGGGTGGCCTTGTAGATGACGATGTCGGCCGCCTGCAGGACCGGATAGTCGAGCAGGCCCATGCTGTTCTCGAGGCCCTGCTGGCGCTTCTCCTTGTAGGTCGGGGTGCGCTCCACCCAGGCCACCGGAACAACGGTGTTGAAGATCCAGGCCAGTTCGGCATGCTCGGGCAGGTCCGATTGGCGGACGATGGCGCAGCGTTCGGGGTCGAGGCCCACCGCCAGCAGGTCGAGGACCATCTCGTGAGTCAGCCGGCGCATGGTGACCCCGTCGTGGACGGTGGTCAGGGCGTGATAGTCCACGATGGCGTAGATCGCGTCGAACGCATCCTGCATTGCCACGTAGTTGACCTGCGCACCGAGGTAGTTGCCCAGATGCGAAGCGCCCGAGGGCTGGATGCCGGAGAAGACGCGCTCTCGGGCGGCGGGCTGGCTCATCGGAGGCCGAGTGTAGCGCACCCCTCGCAGCGGACCGGGGGCGCCCAGCTCGGGTGCTCGGCGGCGGTGGGGTACCATCGCCCTCGACCCGCCGCCGTCGAGTGCCGTCATGACCGACCCACGCCCCTGGGCCAGCGCCGCCGACCCGACCCGACGCATCGGTCGGGCGGTGGAGTTCCACGCGCAACTGGGCTCGACCAACGACCGCGCTCGCGAACTGCTGGCCGGACCGCACGGTGACGGTGTCGCGGTGGTCGCCGATCACCAGGTCGCGGGGCGCGGTCGGCGTGGCAGGGCCTGGGCTTCGCCCGCCGGGACAAACCTGCTGGTCAGCGTGGGGATCCGTCCCCGCCTCGCGCCCGATCGATTGCCGCTGCTCGGGCTGGCCGGCGCGCTGGCGATCCTGGCTGCCTGCCGGCGGGCGGCACCGGGTGTGGGGTGGGCGGTCCGCTGGCCGAACGACGTGATTGGCCCCGAGGGGCGCAAGGTCGCCGGCGTGTTGGCCGAGGCCGGCAGCGAGGCGGGCCGGCCGGTCGAGGTCGTGCTGGGGATGGGGATCAATGTGAACTGGCGACGGGCGGAGATGCCGGATGCGATCGCCAGCACCGCGACCTCGCTGTGGGACGAGACCGGCGCCGCGGTGGACCGGATCGACCTGCTGGCCGGCCTGCTCGCGGCGCTCGAGCGGGGGGTTGCCGAACTCGAAGCGGGCGGCTCGCCGGTGCCTGCCCTGCGTGCCGACTCGTGGCTCGACGGTCGACGGGTGGAGGTAGAGGTCGGGGAACGGCGGGTCCACGGGATGGTCACCGGCCTTGGGGATGACGGTGCCCTCCTGCTCCTGACCGACGACGGCCCGATCGCGTTGCAGGTCGGCGAAGTGGTCCGGGTCCTGCCGGCGAGTTCGGCCGGGGTGCCGGCGTGACCCGATCCCGGCCCGTGCCCGAGCGTCCCACGGTCCCGGATCCGGACCTGGAGGCGGTGCGTGCCGCCCAGTCCGATCGCGCCGCCTTCGCGGTGCTCTATCAGCGCTACCTGGATCGGGTGTACGGATATTGCTTCTACCTGCTCGGCGACCACCACGACGCCGAAGACGCCACCGAGCGCACCTTCCTGGCCGCCCTGCGTGCGCTGCCCGCATTCCGCGACGAGGGCGCCAGCTTCCGGGCCTGGCTCTTCCGGATCGCCCGCAACACCGTGCTGAACGCGCGGCGGGGCCGGATCCGACGCCATACCGAGCCACTCCCGGACACGTTCGACCGCGCCGCGCCCGACTCCGATCCGGCCGGGATGGTGGCCCAGGCCGACGAAGTCCGCCGCGCGCTGCGAGTCGTCCGCCAACTGCCCGATGATCGCCGCCAGGTGATCCTGCTTCGCTTCGTGGACGGGCTCAGCTCGCGAGAGATCGGGCTGGTGCTGGACCGCTCGGAGGGTGCGGTCCGCGTCCTGCTGCACCGCGCGCTGCGCGATCTCGCCGCTCGCCTGCACGCCTGACCGGTGTAACGCATCGCGCGCCGCGGTGTTTTCGGTGGTGGACGGGGCACGCCGCCGTCCGACGAGGAGAGTCCCCATGATCATGCGTAGCCCCGCCGAGCGCCTCGACGAGGCGGTCGACGGCATGCTGTCCGGCGATGCACCGCCGGCTGAGCCCGAACTGCGCCGCCTGCTGGATGCGGCCAGCCTCCTGCGAACTGCGCTGCCGCCGCTGCCGGCCGGCCGGCGCTTTGAGGCGCGGCTTGCGTCGCGATTGCTCCGGCCCGGGCACCTGGTCTGGCTGGCCGTATTGGTCGGTCACGGGGCGGGACGTGCGATCGGCCGGGCCATGCGCCACCCTGCCCGGTCGCTGGCGGCGGCCGGGGGGTTGATGACTGCCCTGGTGGCGGCGATTGCCCTCGGCTTCACGCGTCGCGCGGCGCGCCGGGGCTAGTCGGCATGCGCGTCAAGTTCCCGTTCACGCGTCGTGGCGCGGCGCCCGCCGATGCGTGGGCCAAGTGCCCAGATTGTGAGCATCAGATCTTCACCAAGCAGCTGGAGCGCAATCTGCGGGTGTGTCCCAATTGCGGGCATCACTTTCGACTGAGTGTGGGCGAGCGGATCGAACTGCTGCTCGATCCCAACTCGTTCATGGAGCGGGATGCGGGGCTCATGTCGGGCGATCCACTCGGCTTCCATGACCAGCGGCCATACCCCGACCGGCTGGAGGCCTCGCGGATCAAGACCGGCCTGCGTGACGCGGCGGTGTGGGGGATCGGCAGCATCGAGCGCCAGCGAGTCGCCATCGGGCTCTTCGACTTCCGATTCATGGGAGGGAGCATGGGCAGCGTGGTCGGCGAAACAATCGCGCGCTGCTTCGAGGGCGCCCTCGCCGAACGGATTCCTGTGATCGTGGTCAGCGCATCCGGCGGGGCGCGGATGCAGGAGGGGACCCTGTCGCTGCTGCAACTGGCCAAGACGACTGCGCCGCTGGTTCGCCTGGATGCTGCTGGGATCCCGTACATCAGCGTGCTGACCGACCCAACCACTGGCGGGGTGTTCGCCAGTTTCGCTTCGCTGGGCGACGTGGTCATCGCCGAGCCGCGCGCATTGATCGGCTTCGCCGGGGCCCGGGTGGCGAGCGGCACGGTGGGCGAGGAGATGCCCGCCGGTTTCCAGCGCTCCGAGTTCCTGCTGGAGCACGGCTTCGTGGACCTGGTCACCCCGCGCGCCGAGCTGCGCGCCACGATCGCTCGGCTGCTGCGCAGCCTGCGCGTTCCGACCGACGCCGGCGTGGGCGATGGGAGGGCCAAGGGACCGATCGGCGTGCTGTCGGGAATCGCCGAGCGGCTGGGCGGCGTGGTCGGCCAGCGGATCGGGATCGACGTCGAGGTTCCCGGTCGGGGCGAAGCCCCCGGCGAAGGATCATCTCGATGAGCGAGGCCCTCCTCTCCGCGAGCGGTCCGCCGAGTGCGGAAGCGGTGGCCGCCGCCTGGCGTCGCGTGCAGCTGGCGCGGCACCCCGCCCGCCCCCGCACGCTTGACCTGGCCTCGCGGATCTTCACCGAGTTCACCGAGCTCCATGGTGACCGTGGCTTCCGGGACGACCCGGCGGTGGTCGGCGGCCCGGCGCTGCTGGATGGGCGCCCGGTGATGGTCATCGGCCACCAGAAGGGGAGCGACACCGAGTCCAACATCTTCCGCAACTTCGGTTCCGCGCATCCCGAAGGCTTCCGCAAGGCGCAGCGCCTGATGCGGCTGGCTGAGAAGCTGCGCATGCCGGTGGTTACCTTCCTGGACACGGCCGGTGCCTTCCCCGGCCCGGCGGCCGAGGAGCGTGGCCAGGCCCAGGCGATCGCGTCGAGCGTGAAGTTGATGACCGGCCTGCGGGTCCCGATCGTGGTCGCGATCGTGGGCGAGGGCGGTTCCGGCGGGGCGCTGGCGATCGGGGTCGGCGACGTGGTACTCGCCCTGGAGAACGCGGTCTATGCCGTCATCAGTCCCGAAGGCTGTGCCGCGATCCTGTGGCGCTCCCCGGAGGCTGCCCCGCAGGCCGCTGCCGCGATGCGGATGACAGCCGCCGATCAGCTGGCGCTGGGCGTGGTGGACCAGGTGATCGAGGAGCCCGGCGAGGGCGCCCATGCCGATCACGAAGCGACCGCCCGCCGCCTGAAGGCGGCCATCGTGACGGCCGTGGATCGGTTGGCCGAGGTCGATCCGGAGGTGCTGCTCGCCAACCGCTATGCTCGGCTGCGCTCGATCGGGCTCGTTCGCGAGGCGCAACTGGCCGTGGGTGAGCCAGAGCCTGCCTCGTTGATCGAGCGGCTGGGTCAGTTCCTGAACCTGCCTGGAACGGGGCGCAGGCCGACCGGTGGGGGTTGGTCGGGTGACGACGAGGACGAGAGCGAGGGAGGCGCATGACCGAACGCGACGAGCGGCTGGAGTCGATCCAGCGCGCGGTTGACGAACTCATCCCACGGCTTTCCGAGCGATTGAGCCGGTACGGACTCGGGGAGATCGAAGTGCGCCAGGGCGAGCTCCGGGTTCGGGTCCAGGCACCTCCGATCGCCCCCGAAGCACCACTCGCCGGTCGGCCGGTCCTGCCGCTGTCGGGCTCGACGACGCCCGTGCCGCTCCGCGCCGAAGCCGCCGCTGGCCAGCCACCGGAAGCCCACGGGGTCACCTCTCCGGCGGTCGGATTCTTTGTCTACGCCGAGGGGCTTGGGCCAGGACTCGCGGCGGACAAGGGCGACCTGCTCGGCCACGTGGAGATGCTGGGCGTCCGTCACGACGTCCGTGCCCCGCGCAGCGGCACGGTGCGCCACCTGGTGACCGAGGCCGGCGACCCGGTCGAGTACGGGCAGTTGCTGGTCGAAATGGAGCCGGCCGAGTGAGCCTGGCTCTGCTCTTCTCTCCCCAGGGCTCGCAGGTGCCGGGGATGGGGCGCGAACTCGCCTCCGTCTCGCCCACCGCGGCCGCCGCCTTCGCCACCGCCGATGTCACGCTCGGCTGGTCGGTCAGCGACCTGTGCTTCTCCGGTGCCGAGGAGCGCCTGAGCGACACGCGCCAGACGCAGCCGTGCCTGGTCACGACCTCGATCGCTGCCTGGCTGGCGCTGGAGGAAGCCCGCGCCGCCCGCGGAGATCAACTCCGTCCGACGTACGTGGCGGGGCACTCGGTTGGCGAATTGGCGGCCCTCGCGGCAGGGGGCGTGCTGAGCGTGGCCGACGCGGTGCGGCTGGCCGCGCTGCGCGGGCAGCTGATGGCCGATGCTGCGGTCCCCGGCGGGATGGTCGCGGTCATCGGCCTGGACCGCGCCATGGTCGGCGCTGTGGTCGAGGCCCAGGGCGCTGGCGACGAGTTGGTGGTGGCCAACGACAATGCGCCGGGCCAGGTGGTCATCAGCGGGAGTGAGGAAGCCCTGGCTGCAGTGGAACGGCCGCTGCGCGCGGCCGGGGCTCGGCGCGCCATTCGGCTCCGCGTCTCCGGCCCGTTTCACTCCCCGGCGATGCGCCGAGTGGGAGAGCAACTGCGGGCAACATTCGATGGGTTGGCCTGGCACGATGCCAGCGTCCCGGTGGTCAGCAACGTGACCGCCGAACCGGTCAGCGACGCGGCCGAGTTGCGCGGTCTGCTGGCGCGCCAGGTCAGCTCTCCGGTGGAATGGGTCCATTCGATGCGCCGCCTGGTGGGCGAAGGGGTCGACACCTTCGTGGAGTGCGGTCCGGGTGGCGCACTGGTCGGGATGCTGCGCCGGATCGCACCCGAGGTTCGCGCCTTCTCGGTCAGCGACGCCACCAGCCTGGAGGCGACCGCAGCCGCGCTGGATGGGTCCCCGGTGGGGGCAGGATCCTGATGTTCAACAAGGTCCTGATTGCCAACCGTGGCGAGATCGCGGTCCGCATCCTGCGGGCGTGCCGTGAGCTGGGTGTGCCGGCAGTGGTCGCCTACAGCGAGGCGGATCGCGATTCGATGGCGGTCCACCAGGCCGACGAGGCGATCTGCATCGGTCCGCCGGAAGCGCGGCGAAGCTACCTGAATCAACCCGCCCTGGTCCAGGCCGCCCTGATCACCGGCTGCGACGCGCTGCATCCAGGCTACGGCTTCCTGTCCGAGGATGCCGGATTTGCGGAGGTCTGCGCCGCGCACGAGCTCCACTTCATCGGGCCGCGGGCGGAGATCCTGGAGCGGTTCGCCAGCAAGTACGCGGTGCGTCGGATGCTGGCCGCCAACGGGCTGACCACCGTCCCCGGCAGCAGCGGGATCATCAGCGACCTGCGCGACGCCCTCGAACAGGCCCAGGCCGCGGGCTACCCGGTCCTGCTCAAGCCGTCGGCCGGCGGTGGCGGTCGCGGGATGCGCCTGGTGCGCTCACCGCGGGAGCTGGAGACCGCCCTGCCCCTCTCCCGCTCCGAGGCACAGGCCGCCTTCGGGGACGACAGCATCTACTTCGAACGCTGGATCGAGGAGAGCCGCCACGTTGAGGTCCAGGTCCTGGTGGATCAGCACGGGCACGGCGTACACCTGGGCGAGCGTGACTGCTCCGTCCAGCGTCGCCACCAGAAGATCATCGAGGAGGCGCCCTCGCCGGCCATGAACCAGGCGGCGCGCGAGAAGTTGCGCGATCAGGCCATCCGCTCGGTGGTGGCCGCCGGGTACGAGAGCGCAGGCACGCTCGAGTTCCTGCTCGACCGAGAGGGGAACGCCTACTTCATCGAGATCAACTGCCGGATCCAGGTCGAGCACCCCGTGACCGAGATGCTCACTGGGCTGGACCTGATCACCGCCCAGATTCGCCTGGCGGCGGGCGAGCCGCTGTGGCTCAACCAGGACCAGGTCACGATCCGTGGCCACGCCATCGAATTCCGGATCAATGCCGAGGATCCGGGCGACAACTTCTCGCCGCAGACCGGGGTGATCGAGGAGCTGGCACTGCCCGGCGGCCCCGGAGTGCGGGTCGACACCCACCTGTTCCCCGGCTACGAGGTTCCGCCCTACTACGACTCCCTGCTGGCCAAGCTGATCGTGTGGGGTGAGGACCGATCGATCGCGCTGGCTCGCGCCCGGCGCGCGCTGGCCGAGTTCCAGGTCGGCGGCCTCAAGACCAACCTGCCATTCCATCGTGGGATCATCGACAACGCGGCCTTCCTGAACGCCGAGGTGAGCACCAACCTGCTCGACAGGGTGGGCCCGGCCGCGTTCCTGAGCGGCACCGGCAGTGGCAATTGAGCGGGAGAGAGCGCACATGGACGAGCCAACCCTGACCCTGCCGCTGGAGGCGGCCGACATCATGCGGATCATCCCGCATCGCTACCCGTTCCTCCTGATCGACCGGGTGATCGAGCTGGAGCCTGGCCAGCGCGTGGTCGCCATCAAGCAGGTGACCGCCAACGAGCCGCAGTTCACCGGCCACTTCCCCGATCGGCCGATCATGCCCGGCGTCCTGATGGTCGAGGCGCTGGCCCAGGCGGGCGCGGTGGCCGTCCTCTCCCTGCCGGAGTACCGCGGCAAGCTGGCGCTCTTCGCGGGCATCGACGAGTGCCGCTTCCGGCGAACCGTGGTGCCCGGCGACACGCTCCGGCTGGAGATCACGGTCCAGAAGCTGCGCGGCATGTTCGGACGCGCCACCGCGGTGGCCAGCGTGAATGGCGAGCCGGCGGTCGAGGCGGTCCTCTCCTTCATCATGCCGCGCGATCAGTCGATCGGGGCTGCCAGTGGGTGATCGGACGTCCGTCAGTTCTGCCGACCGCGGCGAACGGCGGGTGGTGGTGACCGGGATGGGGGCGCTCACTCCCATCGGCAACGACGTGCCGACCTTGTGGGACTCGATCGCGGCCGGGCGCAGCGGGATCGATCGGATCACCCTGTTTGATCCGGCGCGGGTGGACTCCAAGATCGCCGGCGAGATCCGCGGCTTCGACCCCGAGGCGGTCATGCCTCGCAAGGAGATCCGGCGCAACGACCGCTACGTGCACTACGCCTGGGCCGCGGTGGTGGAGGCGATGCGCGACGCCGGCCTGCCCAACCCGATCACCGATGAGCTGGCCGCGGGTCGGATCGGCGTGATCATCGGGACCGGGATCGGCGGCATCAACACCATGATCCGCGACATCATCGAGGCCCACGTGGACGGGGTCGAGAAGGTCGGGCCCTTCCTGGTGACGGCCATGATCCCGGACATGGCGGCCGGTTACGTGGCGATCTACGCCAACGCCCGGGGCCCGAATTTCGCCACGGTCAGCGCGTGCTCGTCGAGCAACCACGCCATCGGCTCCGCGCTGAACATCATCCGCCGGGGCGACGCCGACCTGATGATCGCTGGCGGCGCGGAGGCGGGGATCGGCGAGATCCCGATTGCCGCCTTCTCGGCGATGCGCGCCCTCTCGACCCGCTTCAACGCTGAACCGACGCGCGCCTGCCGCCCATTCGACGCGCGACGCGACGGCTTCGTGATGGCCGACGGCGCCGGGATCGTTGTCCTCGAAGCGCTCGAGCACGCCGCGGCCCGCGGGGCGCGAATCCATGCCGAAGTGGTGGGCTATGCCGCCACCGACGACGCGTCGCACATCACCCTGCCCGCACCCGGCGGGCGTGGCGCCGAGCAGTCGATGCGCCTGGCGCTGGCCGATGCCGGCCTGGGGGTCGAGGCGGTGGACTACATCAACGCCCACGGCACCAGTACCCCGCCCAATGACCGATCCGAGACGGCCGCCATCAAGACCCTCTTTGGGGAGCACGCCTACCGCGTGCCGGTAAGCAGCACCAAGAGCATGACCGGCCACCTGATGGGTGCCGGAGGCGGGGTCGAGGCGATTGCGTGTGTGATGGCCATGCAGCACGGGCTGCTGCCACCGACCATCAACTACGAGAACCCTGATCCGGAGTGCGACCTCGACTACGTCCCCAACGTGGCCCGCCCGGCGCCGATCCGGGTGGCGATGAGCAATTCGTTCGGCTTTGGTGGACACAACGCCACCATCGTCCTGACGCGCTGGGACGGCGGATGACCCTCTCGGCAGAGGCCATCCTGGCCGCGGTCGACCTGCTCGTCCCCAGCTTCCAGGCCTCGGGCCTCGAAGAGCTGGAGGTGCAGCACGGTGAGTTGCTGGTGCGGCTCGCCCGTCCCCGGCTGTTGCCAGGACCGCCGGCGCCGGTGGTTCCGGGCGTCCTGGTGGCCGGTGGTTCGGCGGTGGTGCCGGCCGGCGCGGCGGCGGCGCCCGCCCAGGTCAGCCCGTTCGGCCAGCCCGCGGCGGGGCATCGATTCGTGAGCGCGCCGCTGACCGGGGTCTGGTATGGCGCCCCATCTCCGGGTGCTCGCCCATACCTAAAGGTTGGCGACGAGGTCGGGCCGGGCACTGTCATCGGCCTGATCGAGGCAATGAAGCTGTTCAACGAGATCAAGTCTGACGTGGGCGGCAAGGTAACCCGCATCCTGGTGGAGGGCGGCACGCTGGTGAAGCGCCAGCAGCCGCTGATCGAGGTCGACCCGGCCTGAGATGGACGCGGTCCGCATGGAGGAACAACGCATGGCGTCCAACGCGCTGATCACCGGCTGGGGGATGTACGCTCCATCCCGGGTGATGACCAACGCGGAGCTGTCGCAGATGGTCGACACCTCCGACGAATGGATCGTGTCGCGCACGGGGATCCGCGAGCGCCGGATCGCCGCCGCTGACGAGACCACCACCACCTTGTCGGTGTACGCGGCGCGGGATGCCCTGGCGGTCGCCGGCGTGGATCCGGGCGAGGTCGACATGGTGATCGTGGGCACCTGCTCACCCGACTACCCGCTGCCCGCCACCGCCGTGCTGGTGGCGCGCGACCTGGGGGCCACCCGGGCCGCCGGCTTCGACCTGCAGGCCGCGTGCTCCGGCTTTGTCTACGCACTTGCCACCGGCACCGCCTTCGTGCGGAGCGGGATGTACCGCAACGTGCTGGTGATCGGGGTCGAGGTGCTCAGCCGATTCCTGAACTGGACCGATCGCAACACCTGCGTCCTGTTCGGTGACGGCGCGGGTGCGGTCCTGCTCCAGGCTTCGTCGGACAGCGGCGGGTTGCTGGGGACGCACCTGTTCGCGGACGGGACAGGCTGTGAGGGGATCATCGTGCCGGCAGGCGGCTCCGCCCGACCGGCATCTGCCGAGACGGTCGCCGCGAAGCAGCACGCCATCCACATGGCCGGCAAGGAGGTCTACAAGGTCGCCACTCGCCAGCTCGCCGACTCCGCCCTGGCGGCCATCGCCGACGCCGGCTTGACGGTGGACCAGATCGACCAGTTCGTGTTTCACCAGGCCAACCTGCGGATCATCGAGAGCGTCAACAGGGCGCTCGGGATCGACGAGTCGAAGGTCTTCGTCAATATCGAGAAATACGGCAACACCAGCGCAGCATCGGTGCCGATGGCCCTGGTCGAGGCGATCGCGGCCGGGCGGGTCAAGCCGGGGGATCGGATCCTGATGGTGGCCTTCGGCGCAGGCTACACCGCGGGTGCGGCCGTCGTGGAGTGGACCGCCGATCCGCTGCATGCACTGCGCGCACCCGGGTCGCAGACGCGGATGGGACGGCCGCAGCAGACTCAGCCTGCGCTTGCCGCGACGCGGTGACGAAGGAGTGGGACCGATGTTCGATCTGACCGGCAAGGCGGCGCTGGTGACCGGCGGCAGCCGGGGGTTGGGGCGCGCCATCGCCCTGGCATTCGCCGGCCAGGGGGCCGACGTGGCGGTCAACTACCGCGGCAACGCCGCCGCCGCCGATGAGGTCGTGGCCCAGGTCCGGGCGATGGGCCGCCGGGCGCTGGCGATCCAGGGCGACACCTCGGCCGGGCGCGAGGCGTGCGAGGGGATCGTCAAGGCTGCCCTCGACGAGTTCGGCAAGGTGGACATCCTCGTAAACAACGCGGGCATCACGCGCGACAACCTGATGATGCGGATGGACGAGGAGGAGTGGAACTCGGTCATCGACACCAACCTGTCGGGCCCGTTCTGGATGTGCCGCGCCATCTCGCGCCCGATGCTCAAGGCGCGTGCCGGGCGGATCATCAACATGAGCAGCGTCGCCGGGCGGATGGGCAATGTGGGCCAGGCCAACTATGCGAGCGCCAAGGCCGGGCTGATCGGGCTCACCAAGTCGGTGGCGCGCGAGCTGGCCAGCCGAGGGATCACCTGCAACGCGATCGCTCCCGGGCTGATCAGCACCGATCTCACCGCCGACCTGCCGGCCGCCGCTCGCGAGTTCGTGCTGAACAACACGCCGCTCGGAACACTCGGCACGGTCGAGGACGTGGCCGCCGCGGCAGTCTATTTCGCCTCGGACGAGTCACGCTACGTCACCGGCCAGGTGCTGGGCGTGGACGGCGGCATGATGATGGGGAGCTAGGTCCACTACACGAGGAGGAGGGTTCGATGTTCACGCCCGAGGTCATGATCGGTCTGCGATGGGTGCATATCGTCGCGGGCATCACCTGGATCGGCCTGCTGTACTGGTTCAACCTGGTGAACGTGCCGTTTCAGAAGGAGCTCGACGCCGCCGTCAAGCCACAGGTCAATCCGCCGCTCTTCGGCCGCGCACTGTTCTGGTTCCGCCACTCGGCGTGGGTCACCGTGGCCGCCGGCCTGCTGATGATCTACGGGCTGTACTGGCAGGACGGGGACCTATTCGGTAGCAGCACCGAGCGCACCATCTTCAGTGGCGGCGTGCTGGGAGTGGTCATGCTCTTCAACGTGTGGGCCATCATCTGGCCCAACCAGCGCCGCGCGATCGCCGCCGTGCGGGCCGGGACGGCCGCCGATCCTGCCTGGGCACGCAATACCCTGTACGCCTCGCGCACCAACTTCGCGCTGAGCTTCCCGATGCTCCTCTTCATGGCCGGGTCGAGCCACTTCCCGCTCGACTGGACCGGGATCCTGATCGTCGGATCGGTCCTGGCCGCGCTCGGGTTGGGCCTGGTCATCTGGGTCCAGAAAGTCTGGACTGCCCGTTTCTAGCCACCCGAGCCATTGAGAGGTTGAGCCCATGATTTCGCTCCGCACCATGATCCGACCTCGCCGCGTGGTGGATGCGCATTGCGACATTCCGTGCGGGATCTATGACCCCGAGCAGGCCCGCATCGAGGCCGAATCCTGCTATCGGATCCTGGAGAAGTACCACGCCAGCACCGATGACACCTTCCGCCAGCGCTGCGTGGTGGTCAAGGAGGCGCGTGCCGAGGAGACCAAGCACCACATCGACGTTCTCTGGCACGACTACTTCAAGCCCGAACACCTCGACGCCCACCCCGACCTGCACGACGTGTGCTGGCAGGCGTCCAAGGCTGCCTCGAAGGTCAAGCAGACCACCGATCTGGAAGCCGCCCGCGAACTGCTCGGCCTGATCGACCGGATCGACCAGATCTGGCAGGCGACCGGTGGGCTGGCCAAGACCCGCCTGAACGGGCGCCCCTCCTGAGCTTCGCATCGCGGCTGGGACGCGTCGCCGGGCTGGCCGGTGGCGCCGCCCTGTTGGCCGGGCTGGCAACGGGGATCGCCTCCCGTCGCTGGCTCGACGTGGTGGAAGTCCGCGGCCGCTCGATGCTCCCCGCCCTCGCGCCCGGCGACCGACTGCTGGTCGAGTCGCGCACCTTCAGCCTGCGACCGCCAACGCCAGGGGAGATGGTGCTGGCCGCCGACCCGCGCCAGCCTGACCGTGAGCTGATCAAGCGAGTGGTGGCCATCGACGCGGCGGCCGGCACGCTCGAACTGCGCGGTGACGCCCCCGGGCAGAGCACCGACTCGCGCGCCTTCGGATCGGTCCGGATCGACCGTGTCCGCTGGCGGGTGGTGGCGCGCTACTGGCCGGTGCGTCGAGCGGCCCGGCTCGACGGGGGGATCAGCTCCCGGGGTCGGTGACCAGGCCAACCGCCTCGACGCATTCGTCGAGCGCTGCCGGTAGCATCTCCACCGTCGGACCCGCCTCCGCCGCAATCAGCCAGTCCGCCCCGGCCCCCGGCCGGACCAGCACCCTGGCGCCCGGGCAGCGCTCGTGCAGGAACGCGACGACCGGCCCCAACCCCGCGTCGCCGTACTCTGGGCGCACCGCCCCGGTGTCCAGCACGACGATATCGGGTGCGCGCAGGACCACCGCCTGGTGGAGCCGGGCCGCGTCGTTGAAGAAGAACGCCAGCGCGCCGCGCACTCGTTCCTCGACAGCGACGGCCAGGTCGCGGTCACGGGTCAAGCAGTAGGCGAGCGCCTGGCGATCGTCGACGGGCATCCTCGCAGAGGGTAGCATCGGCGGCATGCGAATCCGGAGTCGTTCGTGACCGCGCGGACCGACCTGACCGCCCCCCGCCACCAGGCGCTCGGCAGCCTGTTGGGCCGGGTCTGGGCGGTGGACCAGGTGGGGGTCGAGGAACGCGCCGCGTCGCTCGCCAAGCGCAGCATCAAGCGCGAGTCCAAGCTGTGGGCGCTCGACCTGGTGATCCGGATGACCGATCTCACCACCCTGGAGGGCAAGGACACGCCCGGCAAGGTCCGCGCCCTGGCCGGCAAGGCCCGCCACCCGGACCCGACCGATCCGGCCATCCCCAGCGTGGCCGCGTTGTGCGTCTACCCGAACATGATCGCCACCGCCAAGGCGGCCCTTGCCGGCTCGAGCGTGAAGGTGGCGTCGGTCGCCACCTACTTTCCCTCTGGGCAAACCTCGCTCGACGTGAAGCTGGACGACGTTCGCAACGCCGTTGCCCTGGGTGCGGACGAGATCGACATGGTTATCGACCGTGGCGCGTTCCTGTCCGGGCGCTACGCCCAGGTCTTCGACGAGATCGTGGCGGTCAAGGAGGCCTGCGGATCGGCCCACCTCAAGGTGATCCTGGAGACCGGCGAGCTGGAGACCTACGACAACGTGCGACGCGCATCGGTGCTGGCCATGGCTGCCGGAGCCGATTTCATCAAGACCAGCACCGGCAAGGTCACGCCGGCCTCGACGCTGCCGGTGACCCTGGTCATGCTCGAGGCGATCCGGGACTTCTTCGCCCAGACCGGTCGCGCGGTGGGAATGAAGCCGGCGGGCGGGATCCGCACCTCCAAGGAGGCGATCGCCTACCTCACCGTCCTGTACGAGACCCTCGGGCCCGATTGGATGACCCCCGACCGGTTCCGCTTCGGCGCCTCGACCCTGCTCAACGACGTGCTGATGCAGATCCGCAAGGAGCGCACCGGCCGATACAGCGGCGGCGACTACTTCACCCTCGACTAGGCGAGTCCCGATGATCGACGTCGCACCGGGCACCATGGCGATCTACGCGGACATCGGTTGTCCGTGGGCCCACGTCGTGGTCTGGCGCCTGCACGACTCCCGCCGCCGGCTTGGCCTAGACGGCCGGGTGGCGTTCGACCACCGCGCCTTTCCGCTGGAGCTGTTCAACTCGCAGCCGACGCCGCGCCCCGAACTCGAGCCGGAGGTTCCCGTCTGCCGCGAGCTCGCACCGCGCGCCGGCTGGCAGGCCTGGTCGGCGCCGGACTGGGCCTGGCCGTCAACCATGCTGCCGGCCATGGAGGCGGTGCAGGCGGCCAAGGAGCAGGGGTTCGCCGCCTCCGAGTCGCTGGATCGCGGGCTGCGCCGCGCGTTCTGGGGCGAGAGTCGCTGCGTCAGCCTGCGCCACGTGATCCTGGAGGTTGCCTCCGAGTGCGAAGGGCTGGACCTCGAGGCGCTGGCGGACGCCCTTGACCACGGTCGCGCCCGGGCGGGGCTCTTCGAGCAGTACGAGGACGCCAAGACCGATGCGGTCTTCGGATCGGCGCACGTCTTCGCCCCCGACGGTACGAACGCTCAGAACCCCGGTCTCGAGGTGGAATGGACCGAGGACGCCGATGGAATCTGGATCCCCCGAGTGCTGTCGGACGACCCGACCGTCCTCGACGACCTCCTGCGCCGGGCAGCCGCTTGACGCGACCTCACGCTTCGGGAGAGGCGCGCGTTTCAAGGGGTGTGCAGTTGCCGCCGTTCCAGACCCTGGTCGATGCCCACGCGCGGGAGCTGCATCGGTTTCTCTTGGCGTCGGTCGGCGCCCAGGACGCGGAGGACTGCCTGCAGGAGACCTTCATCTCGGCCCTGCGCGCGTATCCGCGACTCAGAAGTTCGGACAACCTGCGGGCGTGGCTGTACACCATCGCTTCGCGAAAGGCGACCGACCTGCACCGTCGCGCCGGAGCGCGTCCCACTCTCCCGCTCGACGGCGTAAGCACCGATGGCCCGGCGGTGCCGGGCCTTCAACCCATGGACGACGGGCTGTGGGATGCGGTCCGCTCGCTACCGGAGCGGCAGCGAGCCGCGGTGGTGCATCGATTTGTGCTTGACCTGGCGTACCGCGAGATCGGCTCGCGGATGGGAACCAGCGAAGAGGCAGCTCGACAGAACGTGAGCGCCGGCCTGCGCCGGCTGCGATTGGAGGTGGACCGATGACCGATTTGCGGCGCCGCCTGCGGGCGGTACCCGATGCCGGTCACGGCACCGATCCCAGCCGACTCAACGAAGCCCTCGCCAGACGGGCTGACGCCGCCGGCCTGCTCGACGTGGCCTACGGGGAGCTGGAGTCGCCGCTCGGCAAACTGACCTTGTTCGTCACGCCGGCCGGCCTGTTGCGGATTTCGTACGACAACGACCCGCTCGATGAGGCGCTTGACGAGATCGCGGCCCGCGTTTCTCCGCGGATCCTGCGCTCGCCGGGCGCGACCGATGCCGCGCGACGCGAGCTGGACGACTACTTCGCCGGCCGGCGGCACGCCTTCGATACGCCCGTCGACTGGAGCTTGGTCCGCGGCTTCGCCTCGGGCGTTCTGCACGCCACCGCGCGGGTGCCGTTCGGGCAGGTGACGACCTATCGCCAGGTTGCGGCCGAGGCCGGCTCGCCGCGCGCGGCACGGGCCGCCGGCAACGCCCTCGGCTCGAACCCGATCCCGATCGTGGTGCCGTGCCACCGTGTCCTGCACGCCCACGGCGGTCTGGGCGGCTACTCGGGGGGCCTGGAGCGCAAGCGGTTCCTGCTCCGCCTGGAAGGGACCCTGAACTCCTGAGCGCGCCGCTCGCCGCGCCTCGTCGCGCGCCAGGTTCATGTCGGGTGCGCGTTATCGGGCCGCAGTGCGGCCAGCACGCGGTCGAATTCACTCCGCAAATCCGCGTGACGAGTGGTCCGTGTCAGATTCACGCCCCGGGTGTGTGTGGAACCCGGAGAGCGACCCGCCGCCGAGAGCCGGTCATCCGGTGTGAATCCGGCGACATTCGTCACGCGCCCGCGCCCGCCGGCGCGGCAGGCTGCCCCGCGCCGTGCCGAATTCACACCTGGTGTGCGTTATCTGATCTGAGACGTGCCCCGCGACGACATATTCACATCGGGTGTGAGTCAGGCGTCCTTCCCGCGTCAGACGCACACCCTGTGTGTAGGTGACCTGACCGAGCGGCTCCCATCTCGCGAGATGGTCACCCGATGTGAATCCGGCTGAAACGAATCCGGCAGAACTGAACCAGGCTGAACTGAATCCGGCTGAACTGAATCCGCGTCGGGTCGGCCCAGCTTGAGGCCCGTGCCATAATCGGCCCCGTGAGCCTGACCAAGCAGCCGGACCGTCGGCCGGCACCGGCCTCGTGGGGCCTCGCCACCCGCCCCGGCGCCGCGTGGGAGTACGCGCCGGCTCCGGAGTCCACGGATCACATCCGGATCGAGCGCGAGTACGGGCTGTTCATCGACAACCAGTTCGCGCCGTCGCACTCGCGCGCCACCTTTGACGTGATCAACCCGGCCACCGAGGAGACGCTCTCCAGGGTTGCCCGCGCCTCCGCCGGGGACGTGGACCGGGCGGTCGCTGCGGCACGCCGCGCCTACGCCAGCACCTGGTCGCAGTTGCCCGGATCGGAGCGGGCCAAGTACCTGTACCGGATTGCGCGGATCATGCAGGAGCGCTCCCGCGAGTTCGCCGTGGTCGAGACCATGAACTCGGGCAAGCCGATCAAGGAGAGCCGTGACGTGGACGTCCCGCTCGCGGCGGCCCATTTCTTCTACTACGCCGGCTGGGCCGACAAGCTGGACTACGCGTTCCCCGGCCACACCCCCCGCGCGCTGGGCGTGGCGGCGCAGATCATCCCCTGGAACTTCCCGCTGCTGATGCTGGCCTGGAAGATCGCGCCGGCGCTGGCCGCCGGAAACACCGTGATCCTCAAGCCGGCCAGCACCACCCCACTCACCGCCTACCTCTTCGCCGACGTGGTGCGTCAGGCCGAGCTACCGCCAGGCGTGGTCAACGTCATCACCGGCCCGGGCGAGATCGGGATGGAGCTGGTCCGCCACCCCGACGTCAACAAGGTCGCGTTCACCGGGTCGACCGCCGTCGGCAAGATGATCGGCCGCGCGGTGGCCGGGACCGGCAAGAAGCTGACCCTTGAGCTCGGCGGCAAGGCCGCCAACATCGTGTTCGACGACGCGCCACTCGACCAGGCGATCGAGGGGATCATCAACGGGATCTACTTCAACCAGGGCGAAGTGTGCTGCGCCGGGTCGCGCCTGTTCGTCCAGGAATCGGTGTACGAGCCGCTGCTCGACAAGCTCAAGGCGCGCCTCTCCACCCTGCGGGTGGGCGACCCGCTCGACAAGAACACCGATATCGGTGCCATCAACTCCGCCGGCCAACTGGCCAAGATCGCCGAACTGGTCGCGTCCGGGATCGCCGAAGGGGCCGAGATCTTCCAGCCCGATTGTGAGCTCCCCGACAAGGGCTTCTTCTTCCGGCCAACCCTCTTCACGGGCGTGTCACAGAGCCACCGGATCGCGCAGGAGGAGATCTTCGGCCCCGTCCTATCGGTCCTGACCTTCCGCACGCCGGAGGAGGCGATCGAGAAGGCAAACAACACGCCCTACGGCCTCTCGGCCGGGGTGTGGACCGAGAAGGGGAGCCGCATCTTCAAGATGGTCGCCGCGATGCGCGCCGGTGTGGTCTGGGCCAACACCTTCAACCGATTCGACCCGACCAGCCCCTTCGGCGGTTACAAGGAGTCCGGCTACGGCCGCGAAGGGGGTCTGCACGGCCTGGCCGCCTACCTCGAGCTAGCGCCCGGCGCCGGGGGGAACGGCCGATGAGCCCGCAGCAGAAGGCCCTCGCCACGCGCGCCCGGCGCCGGCCATCGGACCTGGAGCCGGAGTCGGGTTCGGCCGCCCAGCCGCTGGTGACCGCCGAGTCCGCCCGCTCGCTCGGGGAGCGACTCGGTGTGCGCAAGACCTACAAACTGTACATCGGCGGGGAGTTCCCGCGCACCGAGTCGGGCCGCTCGTACGAGGTGTATGGGGCCGCCGGTGAGTTGCTGGCCAACGCCTGCCGGGCCACCCGCAAGGACATCCGCGAGGCGGTCCGCGCGGCGCGCAAGGCGTTCCCCGGCTGGGCGGCCCGCACCGCGTACAACCGCAGCCAGGTCCTGTACCGGATCGCCGAGCTGCTGGAGGGCCGGCGCGAGCAGTTCATCGCAGAGGTCGCCGCCGCCGAAGGGGTGACCCGGCGTCGCGCCGCGCGACTGGTGGATACGGCCATCGACCGCTGGGTCTGGTACGCCGGCTGGGCCGATAAGTACAGCCAACTGATGGGGACCGTCAACTCGGTGGCGGGCAGCTACTTCAACTTCAGCGTCCCGGAGCCGACCGGGGTGGTGGGCGTGATCGCTCCCGAAGGCTCGAGCCTGCTCGGGCTGGTGAGCCGTCTGGCGCCGGTGATCGTGTCGGGCAACGCCGCGGTGGTGATTGCCTCGGAAACGCGGCCGCTGCCGGCGGTGACGCTCACCGAGGTGCTGGCCACCTCCGACGTCCCCGGCGGCGTGGTGAACCTGGTCACGGGCCTGCGCCGCGAACTCGTCACGGCGCTTGCCGGTCACATGGACGTGAATGGCCTGGACGCCTTTGGGCTGGATCCGGCCCAGGCCGCCGCCGTCGAGGAGCTCGCCGTTGAGAACGTCAAGCGGGTGGCTCGTCCTCCGGCCGGCGGTGCGGATGCCGTGGAGTGGCTGTCGAAGGCCGCACAGTCGCCGTACCTGGTCGGTCAGTTCACCGAGACCAAGACGGTCTGGCACCCCATCGGGAGCTGACCTGCGCGGCTTGATAAGTCCACGTTATCAACGTGAACCGATCGCCCCCTTCCGGTGCTCTCTGACAACCGCCCCTTATCAGGCGACGCGGTAGCCGCGGAGACGCGCCGCGATGATTACCCCGGCTTATCCGCTAAGGCCCCCGGCGCCTAGCTCTAGCCCGCAACCCCCAGCCAGCCGGCCACGGTGCTGCCGAACAGGACCACGGTCAACGCCACCACCAGCCCGGTGAGCGACCAGGCCACCACGTTCAGCCAGCGCGGGTTGGTGTGACTGCCCATGATCCGCGGGTTGTTCACCAGTCGCAGCATGAAGACCAGGATGATCGGCAGCAGGATCCCGTTCAGGTTCTGGCTGACCAGGATCACCCCGATCAATGGCAGTCCCGGGATCAGGACCACGAGCGCGCCGATGACGATCAGCGCGGTGTACAGGCCCATGAAGACCGGCGCCTCGCGGAACTTGCGCGAGACTCCTGACTCCCAGCCGAACGACTCGCACACGGTGTAGCTGGTGGTCAGCGGCATGACCGTGGCCGCCAGCACAGATGCCCCGAACAGCCCGATCGCGAAGAGCAGCTCGGCGAATTCGCCCGCCACCGGGGCCAGCGCACGCGCCGCCTCATCGGCCGAGGAGATGACCACCCCGCTGCCGAACAGGGTGACCGCGGTCACGACCACGATGAAGAGCGCGATGGCGTTGGTCCAGATCCCGCCCAGGATCGCATCGGCGCGGGTCAGCGACAGCTCCTCGGGCCCGATCCCCTTGTCTGCCACCGAGGACTGCAGGTAGAAGAACATGTACGGCGTGACCGTGGTCCCGACCACGGCCACCATCAGCAACAGCAGGTCCGGCTCGAACGAGACCGATGGGCTGACCAGGGCCACCCCCACCTCTCCCCAGTCCGGGCCGGCCATGAAGGCGCTGACCACGTACGCCCCGAACACGACCGCCACCGACAGAAAGACGCGCTCCACGACCCGGTAGCTGCCGAACACGACCAGGGCCCAGATCCCGGCCGCCACGACCGGGACCGAGATCCAGCGCGGGATGTCGAAGATCTCCAGCGCCGCTGCCGCGCCGGCGAACTCGGCCACGATATTCGCCCCGTTGGCGATTAGGAGCACGACCATCGCGAACACGGTCCAGCGCACCCCGAAGTCGTCGCGAATCAGGTCGCCCAGCCCCTGTCCGGAGACCGCGCCCATCCGCGCCGCCATCTCGAGCACGACCACCAGCAGGACGGTGGTGATCGGCAGGATCCAGAGCATCGAGAGGCCGGTCCGCGCGCCCAGCACCGAATAGGTGGCGATTCCGCCCGCATCGTTGCCGGCCAGCCCGGCGATCAGCCCGGGGCCGAGCACCCCCAGGAAGGCCAGCACCCCGCGTCGATGAATCCGGAAGTTGGGCAGCCGTGCGCGCAGCGTGCGCCGGGCGCGCCGCATCGGCCGCGACAGCCCCAGGCGCCGCGCGATCACCCCGCCTCCTCGTCGGCCGGCTCGTAGATCTCCGGCAATCGCCTGCGCCAGCCCTCGCCCAGGGTCCGCTCGAAGGCGTCGTCCACGGTGACGATCCCGCGCAGCACGCCGTCGGCATCCACCACCGGCATCGCCAGCAGGTTGTAGCGGGCGATGGCGGCCGCCACCTCCTCCGCGTCGAGGTCCACCTCCACGCTGATCGGGTCCGGACGCATGAAGGTCCGCACCGCGGTCTCGGGTGGGGCGATGATCAGGCCGCGCAGGGTGATGGTCCCCACCAGCGCACCGTCGTCATCGGTGACGTACAGGTAGTAGACCTGGTCGGCATCGGGCGCCCGTTCGCGCAGCATCTCGATGACCTGGGCCGCGGTCTGGTCCTGGCTCACGGTGAAGAAGTCGGTGGTCATCAGCCCGCCGGCACTGTGCTCCGGATAGGCCAGCAGCTCACGCACGTCCGAGGCTTCCTCGGGCTCCATCAGCGAGAGGAGCTGCTGCTGGCGCTGCTCGGGGAGGTCCGCCACCAGGTCGGCCGCCTCGTCGGGACCCATCTCCTCCAGGATGTCGGCGGCCTTCTCCGGCGGCAGCGCCTCGAGGATGTCAACCTGGTCATCCGCCTCCAATTCTTCGAGCACGTCCGCGGCGCGCTCGTCGTCGAGGGCGGCCAGGATCCCGGCCCGGTCGCGCGGGGCGAGCTGCTCCACGATGTGGGCCACGTCGGCGGGGTGCAGCGTGGCGAGCGCCTGGTGGGGAACGCGCAGCTTGAGGCTCGACACGCTCGACTCGACCGGGTCGACCTCCTCCCACTCGATGTAATTCTCGGTTTCCAGCCCCAGTGCCCGGGCGAGCCGTTCCCCGGGGCCGGCCAGGCCGAGCCTGCGCAGCAAGCCTGCCAGCCCGACGTCCACCGCCACCAGGCGCAGGTTGCCGTCCACGGGTGCCAGTTGGATGTCGTTGACGCGCACGATCTTGCGCCCCTCGACGTCCACGATCTGCTTGTCCTGCAGGTCGCGCCAAAGCCGGATCTCGTTCGGCCGCTGGCGGAATCGGTCGATCTCCACCGTCGAGGTGGCTAGTGTTGCCCCGCCGGCGTCGATCTCCGCCACGTCGCCCCAGTGCAGGAAGATGTCGCGTCCCCCGGCCACGCCCGCCACCAGCCCGGTGACCGGCGGGTAGCGCTCACCGAGGGCCACGATCAGGTCGCGGACCTTGCCGAACGGCTCGCCGTCCCGGTCGCGCACCGGGCGACCGACCAGCTGGCTGAGGAAGAGCATGGAACGACCACCTCGCTTCGCGACGGTGGTCTGAGGTGGCGGGACGGGGCGAACCCAGCGCGACGCTAGGCAATGACTCCGTCGGCCATCATCGGCCACCGGCGCAGGGTGTCTTGACGTTCAGGACCGGCATCCACCTGGTGTGCGCTGCGCCTCGTGCCTTGCTTGGCCCGCATGCGGCTTGTCCGCACGCGGCGGGGCGATTCTAGTCCGATTCGTACGACACGGGAACCCCCGCCGGGGTCGCCTTGGCCCGCGCCCGATGCCGCGCCGCCTTGGCCCGGTTGCCGCAGGTGCGCATGTCGCACCAGACCCGGCGGCCCGCGGCCGAGTGATCGACGAACACTTCGCGGCAGCCGTCATTGGCGCACACCCGCAGGCGTCCGGGAGCGTCATCGGCGAGGAACTGGGCCAGTGAGGCGGCGATGCTGGCCCGGGCCTGGTCGAGCCGATCACCGACCTGCGAAAACGCATAGCGGGTGCCATCCGGCTCGAGCCGGAGTTGGTGGTAATGCAGGCCGTGGCGAAGGATGTGGTTGAGCTCGCGCAGCAGATCGGTGGAGGGGCGGCCGTCAGCGTCCACCTCGGCAGCGATCTGGTGCAGCACCCGGCGCAGGGTCTGGAAGCGCTCCAGCCGACGGGCGGCCTCGTCCGGGTCCCGCCGCAGCAGCCCCGCTTCGGCGGCGCGCGCTCGGTCGCTGATCAGGCCGGCGCCGTGGAGCCAGACGAGGAGCGCGTCGAGGGCGGGGATCGAGTCGCTGGGCTTGCCACGCGTGTAGGTCAGCGTATTCGCGAACCGGATGAACAGGTCGTCACCCTGGCCCGGCTCCGAGCGCGCACTTGGACTGCCGGTCATTTCGTAACCACTATACATGCCTTGACAAGTTATGCGCCACTTCGTACACTGGCTGCGTAACTGATACCAAAGCAAGAACAGGTTACGCGCATGGAGGACACCGATGCTTGGACTGGCAATCATCGTGGCGATCATCGTCACTCTTGACCTGGCGGCAATCCGCTGGGGAACCGACAGTCGTCTGCATCGGTAATCCCGGCGCGCTCACCCCTGGAGGAATTTTGACAATGAGCCGAGGCACCACCTACCTTGGCCTGCTGGCCAACCTGAAGCAGGACGAACTGCTGTACGAGGCGCGAAAGCGCGCTCGTCCGACAACGCCCGTGCGCAGGCGCCCCGAGCGAGGACCCGGACTGACCCTGCTGCAGCGGCTTGGACTGCGGCCCCGCTAGACACCGACCAGCACGCCACCCGATGGCCCGGTACCCCACGTGGGTCCGGGCCTTTTCGCGTCCCTAGAATGTGCGGCGATGCCCCGACCGCGAGCCGCCACCCGCACGCCTGAGGCGACCCTCAGCAACGCGGACATCGCGCGCGTCTTCTCGGAGATCGCCGATATGCTCGAGATCAGCGGTGAGCTGGTCTACAAGTCGGTCGCCTACCGGCGCGTCGCCGACGCGGTGGAGCGTTGGCCCGATGACGTCGCCGCACTGTATCAGCGCGGGACGCCGCCCCAGATCCCCGGTGCAGGCGCCGTGCTGAGCGCGAAACTCGACGAGCTGGCGCGCACCGGGGAGCTGGAGTACCACCACCGCCTGCAGGTGGCGGTGCCGGTCGGACTGCTGGAGATGCTGGCCATCCCCGGGGTCGGGCCACGCACCGTCAAGCTGCTCCATGACGAATTGGGCATCGTCGGGGTCGCCGAGCTGGAGGCCGCAGCCACCTCCGGGGCGCTGCGTGGGCTGCGCGGCCTATCCGCCCGTACCGAGCAGAACATCCTCGACGGCATCGCCCGATTGGCGCAGCGCTCCACCCGGCTGCTGCTGCATGACGCCGATCGCCTGGTCCACGATCTGCTGATCGCGCTGTCGAGCGTGCCCGGCGTGGTCCGGATCGAGGCCGCCGGCTCGCTGCGTCGGCGCAGGCCGACCATCGGTGACCTGGACCTCCTGGCAGCGACGGACCAGCCGTTGACCCTGATCGCTGCGCTCGACGGATTGCCCGGCGTGGACCGCATCCTGACCGCGGGGACCGACAAGTCGAGCGTGGTGCTGAGCGACGGACCCCAGGTGGACCTGATGGTCTGCCCGCCGGCGGCCTGGGGCAGCCACCTCGTGCATTTCAGCGGCAGCCGCGAGCACAATGTCGCGCTGCGCGGGAGGGCACTGGATCGCGGCCTGTCACTCTCCGAGAAGGGATTCAAGGTGGTGGAGACCGGCGAACTCCTGCTGGCGGCCGACGAGGCCGAGGTCTATGCGCGCGTTGACCTGCCATGGATCGCTCCCGAGTTACGCGAGGGTGCCGGCGAGATCCAGGCGGCGGTTGCCGGGACGCTGCCAGAGCTGATCCGGATGGACCAGGTTCGCGGCGATACCCACCTTCATTCGGATTGGACCGATGGGGTGGACAGCATCGAGGCCATGGCCCGCGCCGCGCGCTCAGCCGGCCGTGAATGGATGGTCCTCACCGATCACTCCCCGTCGCTGGGCATCACCCGCGGCCTGAGCGTGGAGCGGGCGCTGGAGCAGCGCGGCGAGGTGGGTCGTCTCAACGCCGAGCTGGCCCCGTTCCGGATCCTGCACGGCACCGAGATGGAGATCCGCGCTGACGGCGGCCTGGACTACCCCGACGAGGTGCTGGCCAGCTACGACCTGGTGCTGGCCAGCATCCACACCGCGCGCAGCCAGTCGAGCGAGCAGCTCACCCGACGCACCCTGGCCGCCATCGAGAACGAGCACGTGGACGTGATCGCGCATCCCACCGGCCGGATCGTCAACCGGCGTGATCCGATCAGCCTGGACTGGCCGCGCGTCTTCGAGGCGGCGGCTCGGACCGGCACCTGGCTCGAACTGAATGGCAGCCCGCGGCTGGACCTCGACGACGCGCTGGCCCGCGCCGCCGGAGGGGCGGGCGTGCGGCTGACGGTGGCCAGCGACGCGCATCGCACCGAGGAGCTCGACCAGCTCCGCTATGCGATCGACATGGCCCGCCGCGCCTGGCTGACCGCCGACCAGGTGGCCGGCACCCGCGATGCGAATGCCATGCTTGAGCTGGTCCGATGATCACGCGCTGGATTCGATCCCGGTCCGGCCCGGCCTGGCTGCGCGACGCGGAGCATCCCGAGGCGGTACTGCTGGCCGTCCTCCTCGGCGGCGTGGCGGCCTATGGCTGGACCGGCGACGCGGTCGCAACGGCGGTGGTGGTGGCCGTCGAGATGATCGTCGCTGGCTTCGGAGCGGTCTGGTTGATCGGTCCGGTCCGCGCACGGCTTGGCTTCGCCCGATACGGAACCCTGGCGTCGGCTGCCGTGGCGGTCACCCTCTTCGGCCGGGTGCTCACCGGCTGGGCCCAGGTAGCCGCGCTGCCGGTGGCGATCCTGTTCCTGTGTGCGGTGCTGGTCCTTGAACTGCGCCTCGGGTCGGACCGAGCCCCGCGGCTGGGGATCGAGCTGACGATGGTGGGAATCGTCTTCACCTCTGCGGCAGGGATCGGCCTGATCCTGCCCCCCGACACCTGGCCCCCGCCTCTGCTGCTGCTGGTCCTCGCCAGCGTCCTCCCGGCGCTGCGCCGCGCCGAGCTTCGTGGCCGCTTCGGATCCGAGGCGGTCGGCCAGGCGGCCCTCCACCTGCTGGCCGTGGCGCAGGTTGGCGCCGCACTGCTCCTGCTCGATCTTCCCGGGGTGGTGGGAGCGGCGATCGTCGCCCTCACCTTCCACGCCTGGGCCGGCGCGGCCGAGGCGCTCGACGCCGGGGCGCCCCTGCGCGATGTGTTGTTGGAGTTCGGCAGCCTCGCCCTGCTGGGGCTCGCGGTCGCCATCGTGGTGCCGATGCTCGCGCCGCGTTGACACCCCAATCGGCCTCTGCTACAACAAGGCGCTTTTCGGCCGGACGGCCCTTTGGGGAGCCCGTCAGCCGCGTCCTGACTGACCTCGACAGGTGGGGAAGATGACGCTCGGGGACCCCGACACCGCGAACCACCAGCGGCGCCAGCTCGCCGAGACGGCCATCGCCCAGGCCACCCGCGGCGAGTGGGAAGAGGCCGCCGTGACGAACCGCGAGGCGCTGGCGCTGGGGCCTGATGCCGACGCCGCCAACCGGCTCGGCAAGGCGCTGGCCGAGCTGGGTCGCCACGCCGAGGCGCTGGAGGCGTACCAACAGGCGCTTGCGGTGGACGCGGGCAACCGCATCGCCGAGCGCAACGTGGAGCGCCTCAAGCTGCTGATCGCGAACCTGGGCGCGGTCGAAGGCGCGGGGCTCGCCGGCGATGGTAAGGCCGAGAAGGCGACCGCCGCGCACTTCATCGAGGAGATGGGCAAGACCGGATACGCCCGCCTGCTGAACCTTGCAGGCCCGGCGATCCTGGCCCCGCTCTCAGCGGGAGACGCGGTCGAGCTGGTGGCGGAGGCCGGCCTCCTGGTGGCGAAGGTTGGCGGTACCGAGATCGGCCAGGTGGAGCCGCGGGTGGGTGCTCGGCTGGCCAAGTTGATGGCTACCGGCAATCGGTACGAAGCGGCGGTGACCACGGTCAGCTCCGACGAGGTTCGCCTGATGATCCACGAGGCGTTCGCGGACGCCACGAACTTCGGCAAGGTCTCCTTCCCGGGCAGCGCAGGGGGCCGTGCGGGTGACGTCAGACCGTACATGAAGGGCACCGCCAACCGCTACGATGACGACGAAGAGAGCGAGGAGTCAGAGGAGGAGCCGGAGGAGGTCGAGGAGCTCGACACCACCCTTCCGGAGTTCTCCGCCGAGCCCGAGCTCGAGGAAGAGCTACTCGAAGAACCGTAGGAGCCGATGAGCGAGGCCGATGGACGGCGACTGGACCATGTCGTCCTCCCCCGACGCCTCCCCGGCCTGGCGCTCCTGGAGCGCTATTTCCCGTCTCCCACCGATACCCAACTCGACGCCGAGCTGACCGCCTTCGCCCGTCCGGGCGACACCGTGCTCGACCCGTGGGCCGGCACCGGCTGGACCGCGCGGCGCGGCATCGCGCACGGGATGCGAGTCGTGGCCTCGGACCCCAGCCCGTTCGCCCAACTGGCCGCGCAGGCATTCCTGCTGGCGCCCGATCCATCGGTGCTGCACGCGGCCTTCGGGCAGCTGGCGGCCTCGCGCAAGGTGGACGTGCCGCTGCGCCAGCACCTCGAGGAGCTGTACGCCACGCGCTGCGCGGCGTGCCGTCGCCCGGTGGTCGGCGAGCAGTTCATCTGGCCGCGGGACGGCGATGCGCCAGGACGCAAGATCTACCGCTGCCCGAGTTGCGAGGTGCAGGTCGGCGGACCGCTGGACCGGGTGGCCCCCATTGACGAGGTGGACCTGGCCAAGCTCGGCATCGAGCGCCCGCCCGCCCCGCTCAGCGGGCTTCCCGCCATCGATCCGGAGGCCGACGAGGAGGATCTGCCGCCGGCCCCGGTGGGCCTGACCGGACCGCCCTTGACCGATCCCGAACCGGAGCGGCCGCTGGGCGAGGCCGGCGGACCGCCGCCGCTCGCCAACGACCCGCCCGCGCGGCGCTTCGCGTCCACGGTGCGGCCCGACCCAGCGCCGCCCCAGGCGGTCGCCGACCCGCGCCAGGCGCCCCACTACCAGGCGCTGCGCGACCGGTTCCCGGTCCTTGACGGCCGATCCGAGTTGGTCGAGGAGCTGCTCGACCTGTATACGCCGCGCAACCTGTACGCGCTCCAGACCATCGCCGCCAAGATCGAGATGGAGTTCCGGGAGCCGGCGCTCTCCTCGTTCTTCCGCCTTGCCCTGGCGGCCTGCCTGCTGCCGGCCAGCCGGCTGAACGGGTACCCCGGCCGCGTGGCCTCGCTCCGGATCAGCGGCGGCCAGGTGCGCCAGCCCGCCTCGCGCCATCAGCGGGAGGTCAACGTCTGGCGGCTGTTCGAGGCATCCGTGGCAGACCTGCGCACCGCGGTCGCGGCGGTGGGCAGGGACCGCCGCCCGGCGCGCTTCGCCGCCGACCTCGACGAGCTGGGTGGGCTCGGCGCCGCCAACGTGCTCTGGATTCGCTGCCGGCCCGCCGTGGTCGGCCAGTACCTGCCGTCGCACGGGATCGACATGGTCCTCGGCTCGGTGGCACCGGGCGCATCGGTCGATGAACTTTCGTTCGAGTACCTGGCCACCGCCTGGCTGATGGGTCGCGAGGCCGCCGAGACGCTCCGCCTGGAGCCGCTCTTCTCCTCGGCCGCGTCCCACACCGACGGGAGCGAGGCGACCGCGCTGCGCCACGCCATCGCCTCGTCGGCAGGCGCGCTCAAGCCGGGTGGCTGGTTCAGCGTGATCGTGGAGGGGGAGGATCTCGACCGCCTGCTGGCAGTGGGCCTGGCCGCGGCCGCGGCCGAGTTGGAACTGGTCGACGTCATCCCTCGGGAATCGGTCCGCTCCGGGAACGGGGTGACCCTGCACTTTCGCAAGCCGGGGGCGGATGCCCGCCTGCGCGAGGCGGTCGAGCCCCGTCCCCTGCGGCTCGGCGTGGAAGCCGGGCGGCTGACCTACCCGGAATTGGCGGAGGCGATCGAACGAGCCGCCATCGGCCTGCTGCGGGCGCGTGGCGAACCGGCCCGGTTGCTGCGGATCGCCTGCGCGCTGCTCGCCGAACTGGAGACCTCCGGGCTGCTGCGCCGGCTGTCGCTGGCCCGCAACGGAGCCGAGGGCAGCGAGCTGGCCCCGGCGCCCGGCGTCGCGGCCGGGTCGGGCGAGCCGACCGAGCGCGCCGAACGGGTGGGCCCCGCCATGCTCGCCGGCCTGCTCCGCGAAGAGCTGGCCCGCGCCGACCATCCCAGCCTGGTGCAAGTGGGTGACGAGGCACACCCGACCTGGTGGCTGCGCGAGCCCGAGATGGCCGAGGCGCCGATCGCGGATCGCGTGGAATGGGCCACCTTCTCACTGCTGACCACCGCCGGCAAGCTTGGCGAGGACGCGTTCCTGGAGCGCATCTACGCCCTCTTCCCCGGACTGGCGTCCCCGGACGAGGAACTGGTGCGGGCCTGCCTGTCGGCCTACGCCGCGGTCGGCGAGGGAGGCGTTCTGCGCAGCGAGGAGGATCTCGCCCGTCGCAGCGAGGACCATGGACGCACCATCGGGCTGCTGGTGGATTACGCCCACCGGATTGGGCTGAAGGCCTGGGTCAGCAAGCGCGAGCATGACCGCCCGTACGCGGACTCGACCCTTGGTGCTCGGCTTCGCGACGACGAACGGCGCGCCTACCTGCCGCTGGTGGTGCGTGCCCCCGCCGACCTGCTCGGGGCGGTGGACGCGATCTGGTACCGGCGCGGCCGGCTGGCCTTCCTGTTCGAGGTCGAGTGGACCGCCATGCTCGGCGAACCGGTACTCCGTCGGGGCGCGGGCATCCCGGTCAGTCCGGAGCAGGTCCGATTCCTGGTCTTCCCCGGGGAGCGAACCGAGCTGCTACGCCTCAAGTTGGAGCGTTCGCCCTGGCTTCGCGCCGAGATCGAGAAGCAGAACTGGCACTTCCTCAAGTGGGAGCACCTCGATGCGCTCTCTCGGCGCGAGACAGCCAACCTGGCCTGGCTCGAACCGATGCTCGGCCTCGACCCGCTGGTCGAGCGCGGCGGTGAGCAACTGACCATGTTCGGGGAGTAGCGCGAGGTCGCTACACTTCCCAGCGGGAGCGCCGCGGTCCCCCCCTGCGGCGCTCCCGCTACCATCTCTCCAGCATGGACCTGCCCGAGCGCCAGACCCTCCTGCCCGATCTGCGTCGCGCCCTGGTGATCTTCGCCCATCCCGACGACGCCGAGTTCAGCGCCGCCGCCACGGTCGCTGCGCTGGTAGCCTCCGGCGTCGCAGTCGACTACCTGGTGACCACCGATGGCGGCAAGGGGACCGAGGACCCCGACATGACCTCCGCCCGGCTGGCCGCGACGCGTACCACGGAGCAACGCGCTGCCGCGGACCGGCTGGGGGTCGGGGAGATCGTGCACCTGGGATACCCCGATGGCGAGCTCACCCCCAGCCTCGCGCTGCGGCGCGACATCGTGCGCCAGATCCGCCGGCTCCGCCCGGACCTGGTGATCACCCTCAACCCCCAACGCCGCAGCGACGGCAACCCGTTCATCGCCCACCCCGATCACCTGGCCACCGGGGAGGCTACCCTGAGCGCGGTCTATCCGGCCGCGCGTGATCGGCTGAACTCCCCCGAGCTCCTTGCCGAGGGGTTGGAGCCGTGGAAGGTGCGCCAGGTCCTGGTCGCCGGGGTCGAGCGGCCCAACCTGTGGATGGACGTGGCCGCCACATTCGAGGCCGGCCTCGACGCACTGCGCTGCCACGCCAGCCAGATCGGTGATTGGGATGCCACCGAGGCCCGCGTCCGTGAGCGCGCCGCCGATGCCGGGGCGGCGGTGGGGCTGCCGCTGGCGCAGGCCTTCCTCTCGATCAGCCTGGCATGATGCGCGGTCGCTGGGGCGGCGCCGGCGAGGCAGAGCCGAACCTGCGGGCGCGACCCGGATCGGGCCCGCGCACCCTGCGCCGGATCGTGGGCTTCTTCGAGCCGTACCGGGGCCGGCTGGCGCTCATCGCTGGGGTGATCCTGGTCTCGGTCTCGGTCGGTGTGGTCAACCCGATCCTGCTCAAGCTGATCATCGACAACCTGCTCAGCCCGCGGCCCAGCCTGGACCTGCTCTACCTGCAGGCCGGCCTGATGATCGTGCTGCCGATCGGTTCGAGCCTGTTGGGAGTCTGGCAGGCGTACCTGTCCAACGTGGTCGGCCAGCAGGTCATGAACGACCTGCGTCTGGCCCTCTACAGCCACCTCCAGCGCATGCCGCTGCGCTTCTTCACCGAGACCCGCACCGGGGAGATCCAGAGCCGGATCACCAACGATGTCGGCGGCGTGCAATCGGTGGTGACCGACACCGCATCGTCCCTGCTCGCCAACTTCGCCACGGTGGCCACCACGGTGGTGGCGATGCTGATCCTCGACTGGCGGCTCACCGCCCTCAGCCTGGGGATGCTGCCGGTCTTCGCCCTGATCACCTACCGGGTCGGCAAGGTGCGACGCGAAGTGAGCGGCCTGACCCAGCGCTCGATGGCCGAAGTGAGCGCCATCACCGAAGAATCCCTTTCCGTTTCCGGGATCCTGCTGAGCAAGACCTTCGGCCAGCAGCGGGCCAGCATCGAGCGCTTCCGGCGCGAGTCGCGCCGGCTGGGGGACCTGCAGGTCCGCCAGCAGATGATCGGTCGCTGGTTCTTCGCCATGATCGGGACCTTCTTCTCGATCGCGCCGGCCTTCGTGTACCTGCTCGCCGGCTCGCTGATCATTGAGGGCGACGCCGGGGTCTCGGTCGGCACGATCGTGGCCTTCACCACGCTCCAGAGCCGCCTCTTCTTCCCCCTCGGCCAGCTACTCAGCGTGCAGGTGGAGGTGCAGGGAGCGCTGGCCCTGTTCGACCGCATCTTCGAGTACCTCGACCTGCGCTCGGAGATCACCGATGCCCCAGATGCCCAGGCGCTCGATCCGGCCACGGTCGCCGGTCGGGTGCGCTTCCGCAGGGTCTCGTTCGCCTACCCGGTCTCCGAGCGCCGGCCCACTCCGGCAGATGACCTCGAGCTCGTGGCCGATGCTGCCGCAGGCGATGACGCCGCGGCCCTGGCGCTGGCGGCCGAGAGCGCCTTCGATGCGG
>JBKJYH010000031.1:0-6802 GCA_046715765.1 Candidatus Limnocylindria bacterium | reverse complement strand
CCCCTGAGCGATGGAGGCCTGGGAGGCCATCAAGACGATCCGCGTGGTGCGCCAGTTTGCCGATCGGCCGCTGGCGGGCGAACACCTGGAGCGCATCCTGAACGCGGGCCGGCGGGCCGGCTCCTCGAAGAACGAGCAGCGGTGGACGTTCATCGTGGTGCGTGACCGCGAGCACCTGGGCGAGTTGGCAGGCGTCGGGCCATATGCCGGCCACCTGGCGCGCGCGACGGTGGCCGTGGCGCTGGTCGTGCCCGAGGTCAGCGGCCCGCGCGAGCGATCGGTCATGTGGGACCTCGGCCGGGCGGCGCAGAACATGGTGCTCGCCGCCTGGGAGCTGGGGATCGGGAGCGTGCCAGCCACCGTCTACGACCACGACCTGGCGGCACGCCTCCTCGGCCTGCCTGGTGGACAGCGCTGCGACTTCCTGCTCTCGTTCGGTTATCCGAGCGATCCGGGGACACTCACCGCACCCAGCAAGCACGGCGGCCGCAAGCCGCTCGGGGCCGTGATGCGCGAGGAGCGCTGGTAGACACCCGGACATGAGCCGGCCAGCCCCACGGCGACGATCTCGCCCCCCTGAAACGCGATGGCCTGGGCGCGCTCCGGCTGACCCATGGTGAAGGCCTCGCCCCGCAGGATGACGAGCTCCGATCCGGGCGGGCGCGCGCTCGGCTGCCATCTGGGCCTGGCGAGGTGGTGGTCAGCCTATCGGTTTCTATCCTGGCCCGGGTCGCCTGATCCGGGGTCGCGGCCCGCCTCCACTCATTCCTGACCGGCCGGACAGAGGAGCGCTGGTAGGAGTCAGTCCCCGGTGGGCGTGCAGACCTCGGGGTCGGCGCAGAACTCGATCACGCCGCCGACGATGGTGGCAACGACGGTCATGGCGCGAATCTCGTCGGGGGTGGCGTTCAGGACGTCGCCGCTCAGGATGGTCACGTCGCCCAGCATGCCAACTGCCAGTTGGCCGCGGCGCGCCTCGTCCCCCAGGGCCCAGGCAGCATCCAGGGTCACGGCTCGGAGGCCCGGTTCGGCGGTCAGCAACTGCAGGGCCGTCCACGGCGGGGGCTCGGGGTAGACCCGGCCGCGGGGGTCCATCCCGCCCGCAATCTGGTCCACCGGCCGGCCGATGTCATCGGTCAGGAGGAAGTCCGGGAGGATCCACGGCATGTCCGTCGCAGCCGCCGCGTGCAGCCCGGCGTCGACGAAGTCCCGCCAGCGGGCGAGCCACGAGGTCTCCCCGCCCATCTCGGCCATCCAATTCGGTTCGCTCAGCCAGTCGGCCACGGCGGTGTCCAGGTGGATGACCACGGCAATGTCCATGTCGAACATTCGCGCCAGCTGCTCATCGGTCACCTGCACGGAGTGCTCGATCCGGTGGTGGAGCGGATTCGGTCCGGAGGGACCAATGGCCGCTTCGAAGGCGTCGAGGGCCATCTTCTGGGCCTCGTCACTGAAGGTGTGGATGGCGACCTGCCAGCCGGCCTCGTTCGCGGCGGCGATGGTGGCGTTCAGCTCGTCCGCCTCCCAGAGGAGATCCAGCTCAAAGCCGGTGTCGAGATGGATCTTCAGCCCCTGGACGCGGAGCCGATCGGTGACCGAGCCGGGTTCGCGGTCGGCGTACCAGGCGCCGAAGTGCTCGCCGCCGATCTGCGGCTCGTTGAGCGTGAGGTAGGCGTCCACCCGCAGGCGGAGGGCGTTGTCGGCGGCCAGGGACTCGAGCTCTACGAGTCGCTCCCGGTTGACCCATTGCTCGCTGATCGAGGTCCAGCCACGGGTCAGCGCCGCATCCATGGCCTCGGCCGGTGAGTCCAGGCCGTAGTACTCGCGGTCGCCGATCCAGTGGGCATGGGCATCAATGAACCCGGGGTACGCCACGTTCTGACCGATGTCGATGATCGGGACCTGGTCGCCGGCGAGTGCCAGCACCGCGTCCCGGGTGCCCACCGCGGTCACCGTCCCGTCCTCGATCAGCATCGCCTCGGCCACGGCTGACTCGTCCATGGTCACGATCCGCCCGACGATGACGAGGCTGCCCGGTTGGATTGCGGCAGGCGATGTGGATGGCGTGGGACTCAGCGTGGAGTTGGGTGCGCACCCGGCGAAGGCCGTGAGGGCGACCAGCGCCACGACGAGACGGGGGCCAGGGACGGGCATCACGAGAACTCCTCTCCAGGAGAAGAGCGGGCGGCCCGGTGGGCCACCCGCGCATCGGTCTCTCAGTCAACGTACTCCAGACTTACCGAGGTCACGATGCCAGCCAGCTCGTCGAGAACGCTCCCAGGAGTCCCCTCAGCCCCCTCGAAGAACGCCACGTCGAAGATCACGAGCTGCCCGTTCACGTCCAGGACCGTGAGCAGGTCGAACTGGCCGGGGTCCTCATGGGACCGCCCGCTGTTTCCGGCACCCTGCACGAACGTGCGGAACTCTCCCTCGTCGCAGTCAGCGAAGACGGCGTCGGCGGGCACATGGAGCGTGATGTACTTGCCGGCGTAGCCGTCATACGTGACATCTACCGGCGCCGATGCATCGCGCGACGGTTGGGCGGACAGGGCGGCGATCGCCTCATCGACGGTCGTCACAGGGCTATCGGGCGTGGTGCTTGCCCAGTGGCACGGATCCCCATATACGTACACGTCGCCCAGCCCGACCAAAATGTCGTTCGTCCTGGCAAAGACGGTCAGTCCGGCGCCGTCCGGGGCGCCGGCGCTGCCATTCTTCTTGAGGACTCCTTCCCCCGGGGTGCCGAACCAGCCCGCGGCCGGAATGGTGACGGTGATCTTGATTCCGAGGTTGGGTGTTGCGCCCCCTTGCGTGGCGTCCCACAGCACGAAGGAACTGCCCACCGGCAGGCTGCCGTCAGCCGGAGCCGAGGGTTCCGCAGAGGCGGTCGCGGTGGCCGTAGGCTGAGGCGTCTCGGTTGGTCCCGGCCCGCCGATGTTGGAGCCGCGGATCAGCTGGTAGCCGACGACGGCGACGACCAGGACGGCCACGGCCGCCAGGCCAATCTTGAGAAGGTTGCGCATGTCTGGTGTCCTCCACGGACCGATGACGGCCCGCTGTCGTGTCTGTTCGATTCGATCACGAACCGCGTCGTAGACCGGGTCGGGCAGCTCATCCAGCCCCTCGACGAGGAAGGCGTGGATCAGCCGATCGGGATCTCGAGACGCGGTCATGCCATTCGCTCCTGGTTGTTGGACGTGCGCGCATCAGCCTCGAGGCTTGCCCGCATCGCCCGGGTAGCGTGGTGCAGGCGGGACTTTGCGGTCCCGACAGGAATACCGATGCGCTCCGCCACCTCGGAAATCGAGAGTCCGAGGTAGTGATGGAAGACCAGGACGGACCGCTGCTCGACGGTGAGCCTTCGGAGGGCTCGTTCGAGCTGATCGCGATCGTCCACGGTCAGCGTGTTGTCGAGCCCGTGCACGGGCTCGACCGGGATAAGCCGGATGCCTGCCGCCCAGCGCGTGCGATGCCTGGCCTCGGCATAGCAGGCGTGGGTCAGGATCCGATGGAGCCACGGTTCGAAGAGATCGGGGTTTCGTAGGGAGCGCACCTCGCGCCAGGCCGTGATGAACGCGGTCTGGACGGCGTCCTCTGCCAGATCGGCATCGCGCAGGATCCGAAACGCGATGGCCATGCAGCGGTCGCCAACCATGCGCGCCAGCGAGTCGAACGCTTCCGCGTCCCCTCGCTTGGCCTGGTCGACCAGGGTTGCCTGCACCCATCCCTCCATTCCGTGAATTGACCGGTCCTGGTGGACGCGATCAGACAGGAGAGTCCTGGGGCAGCCTATCTGTTCAATCTGGCTGGACTGCGGCGAACGCTGCCAGGCCCAGCGTGTCGCGGGCGGCCCCGGTCGGGCCGCCCGCGCATCGGTCGGGGTTCGGGATCGGTCAGGGCAACTCGAAGACAACCGAGTGCACGATGGCGTCCATCTCTTCCCGGGTGGCGGACAGCGTTTGGTAGAAGTTTCCGACGTCGAGGATCACCGGCGTGCCATTCACATCGATGACCCACACGTAGTCGTCCTGGCCAGGGCCTTGATGGTAGCGGGCATTGTCCGCCACCGGGTCGCCCACCCACGAGCGGAACTCGCCCCGGTCGCAGTCGGCGAACACGGCGTCTTCGGGCACGTGGAGCTTGATCAGGACGCCGGAGTACCCTCCGAGGGAGACGCTCAACGGGGATCCGCCGTCGTCCGGTGTCTGCGCCATGAGGGCCTCCACGATCTCGAGGACGGTAGTGGCCGGCGTTTCCGGTGGGGTCGTGGCCCAGTGGCACCGGTCTCCGTACACGTACAGGGGGCCCTGCCACACGAGTACCCCCGCAACGGGTGGGGCGGGGTTGTTGGGCTTGATGATGAAGCCCCTGCCGACACCGCCGAACCAACCGCTGGCCGGAATCGTGACGCTGATCCGAATATCCCCGGGCGTATCCCACAGCACGTGGGAGCTCCCCGCCGGCAGCTCGACAGCCGCCAACGACGTCGGCGCGGCGCCGGAAGACTCCGGGGTCGCCGTCGGTTGCGGGGTCGGGGTCGCGCCGGGGCCGCCGGTATTGGAATTGCTGATGTACTGGAAGCCGACGACGCCGATGACCACCGCGGCGGCGAGTGCTACGCGTCCGAAGTTGCTGTTCATGATCGGGAACCTCCGCGCCAGCCAAGGAGCTCGGCGCTGTGGGGTCGTGTCAATCTCATCGAGGACGAGGTCGAGGAGGCGGTCGGCATCCTCGTGGGCGTCCTCGTGCAGCCACGACCGAACGATGCGGGTGAGATCGCGATCGGTGCTCATTGCGCAGCCTTCCGCGTTTCCGAGCGTGCGTCGGCGTCGAGCGCCGCGCGCAGCGCGCGCATCGCGTAATGAAGTCGAGAAGCCACCGTCCCGACCGGGATGCCGAGCGCTTCGGCAACCTGGTCGAGCGGCAGGTCGAGGTAGTGGTGCAGGACCACCACCGTTCGGTGATCGAGAGAGAGGCGCCGGAATCCGCGGTCGAGCTGGTCGCGGTTGACGACCGCGCTCAGCTCATCCGCCGCCATCGGCTCATCAGCCGGCAGCAGTCGGATGTTCGGCGCCCAGCGTCGGGTCTGGCTGGCCTCCGCGTAGCAGGCGCGCACAAGGAGGCGATACGACCAGGCATCGAAGCGTGCCGGGTCGCGGAGCTGCGGAAGGTCTCGCCAGATGCTCAGCAGCGCCTGCTGCGTCGCATCCTCGGCGAGGCTGAGGTCGCGCAGGATCCTGTGCGATGCTGCAAGGAACCGATCCGCACGCGCTGCGGCAAGGGTCGTGAATGCCCCCTTGTCGCCGTTCTGCGCGAGTTTCACGAGTTCGGTATCCATGCCCTCTTCCGGCTAAGGCATCGGGTTGAGGCCGATGCATTACACACGGTATGGGGGCATGGCCCGATGCTGACTTCAATCTTGGACCGATGAGACAGCGCTGGGGAGGGTCTGGGCCCGTCGCCAGCGCCACGAGGGCGCCCGAGGAACGACCTCGGGCGCCCCGTAGACCCGAGGCCTTATTCGATGCGAATTGAATCGATGATGGCCTGGAGCTCAGCCAAGCGGGAAGCTGGGAGGCCCGCTGGGGGGGACGCGGTGATGATCAGCCGAGTCCCATCGACATCCAGGATCCACAGCCGGACTGCTCGGTCTCCAGCGGGTGCGTCCTGGTCATCGGTCCCTCCGTTCACCGACCAGAGCAAGGGTTCCGCGCCGCACTCGCCGAATGTATCAGGCGGGACGTATTCGAGGTACTTGCCAGCGAACCCGGCCACCGTCACGTCCGCCGGTGGGGAGAAGGTCACTCCCTGCACGCTGCCGAGCGCAGTCGCGAGGTCGTCCACCGTGGGTCCCACCACCGGATCGCGCAGACCAGAGTCCGGTCGGCATGGGTCAACGTAGAGGTTGTCGACGCTCATGACCGCCAGCCTGGCCTTCGTGTCTTCCTCGGACCAGACCACCCAGTCGATGGCTCCCTTCTCCCAGCCGGACGGCACGGTGAAGGAGACTCGGAGGGGCTCGACATGCGTAAAGACATACGACCCCGGCGTGAGCGCCGTTAAGTCAGGATGGGCTCCGAAGTCAGTGGCCGCGCTCGGCGCGGTGCTCTGCGACGGCGTCGCCGTCGGCTCGGTCTCGCTGCCAACGTTGGGACCGATGAACCTGATCCCGAGGACGACCGCCAGGACGACCGCAGCGGCCGCGACGCCGAAGCGAACGATGTTGCTGTTCATGATCGGGAACCTCCGCGCCAGCCAACCGGCTCGACGCTGTGGGGTCGCGGGGACTTGGTCGAGCACGAGATCCAGGACGCGGTCCGGGAGCTGTGTGACGCCCTCGTCCATCCACGACCGAACGATGCGGGTGACGTCGCGATCGGTGCTCACTGCGAGCCCTCCCGCCTGGCCGGGCGTGCGTCGGCGTCGAGCGCCGCACGCAGGCCACGCATCGCGTGATGAAGTCTTGAACGGACCGTTCCCTCGGGTACGCCGAGCGTTTCGGCGACCTCCGAGAGCGGCAGGTCGAGGTAGTGGTGCAGGACGACCACCGCACGATGGTCGATGGAGAGCCGCCGGAAACCGCGCTCGAGCTGGTCGCGATCAATGACCAGGCTCGTGCCATCCGCTCCCATCGGCTCATCGGCCGGCAGGAGGCGGAGGTTCGGCGCCCAGCGGCGGGTCCGGCGGGCCTCGGCGTAGCAGGCGCGCACGAGGAGCCGGTACGACCAGGCGTCAAAGCGCGCCGGGTCGCGCAGCTGCGGGAGGTCTCGCCAGACATTCAGCAGCGCCTGCTGCGTCGCGT
>JBKJYH010000030.1:0-6680 GCA_046715765.1 Candidatus Limnocylindria bacterium | reverse complement strand
GGGCGAGACGGCGGGGGCTGACGCGATCATGGCCCTCCTGACCGAGGACTGGGCATACCCGGTCAGCGCGGCGGAGATGGACCCCAATGACCCGATCGTCAACACCGCCAGCGAGTACATGTACCAGATGGCGACCATCTCGTACCACGTCCTGGAGGGCACCCAGACGATCATCCTGACCGAGGATGTGACCTACGAGGGCGAGGTCTTCCCGGCCGGGACGTACGAAGTCGCGGTGGACGGCAAGTACTACAGCCAGTTCAATCGACAGCATCCGCTCGACGGGCCGACCCGCGGCCTGGCCTGGAGCGCAACAGCACTGGGCCTGATCGGTCAGCTGGGCGTGGGAGCGGCCACCGCCTCCGCCCTCCAGCTGGGGATGGGCCTGGCGGCGGCGATGGGAGCCATCGGCCTCAGCTTCCTGTTCCTGGGCGGAGCCCTGGTCTGGGTGAGCGGCGCCGAGAAGGTCTCGGTCCCGGCCCCGATGCTTCAGCCCCTCTCGGGGACGACGGGCGCCTGACCTGATCCCTCCCAAACCGTTCGAAGAGCCCGGCCCGCTGGCCGGGCTCTTCAGCGTTCAGTAGGCCAGGACCGGGATTCCCTGGCGCTCGAAATCGGGGCGGTTGCGGCTGATGACGGTGGCGCCAAGTTCTGCGGCGACGCCGGCGATCAACGAGTCGCCCAGCCCTAGCTTTCCGCCGGCCCGGTGGCGTGCCAGGCGCGAGGCGGCGGCCCAGCGGGCGGCATCGGGCGAGGTCGAGACGTACTCGAGCGGTTCGAGCAGACGCTCGACGGCGCGGAGGTGTTGATCGGTCCCACCCGAAAGCGCCTCGCAGGTGACCACGTCGCAGGTGAATAGTTCGGCGCCTTCCTGGTAGAGCCGCGCCAGCAGTGCCGTGGCCGGGGGAAAGCCGTGGGCGTGGTCCGCGATGAGCGTGGTGTCGAGGAGGTAGCGCACCTAGTCGGTCTCCTCGCTGCGAAGGAAGTCGACCCAGGCGACGACCTCGTCGGGGCTCATCCAGCCGGGCGTCCCGACCATGATTCCCGCGGTCTCGCGGATCGCCTTGCCGAGCTTGTCGCGCTTCACGCGCGCGGCGACCGCGTCAGCGACATAGCGGCTGCGCCCACGCGGCCCGGCCAGCTCGTCCACCTCGGCCAGGAGCGCAACGGGAAGGGTGAGGTTGGTGCGGGCCAGGGCCATGGGGGTGCTCCATAGTGTGCGACGATATGCGCATACCCTAGCACACTTACCGATGGACTAGTGCGTCGCGAGCAACTCCGGCAGGGTGGCGACGAGCTTGGAGCGGGCCATCATCGGGCCGAGGCCGGCGGCGCGGGCATCCGCGTGGGCAGGCAGGTCGGTGTGCGGGCCGAACAGGATCAGGCGTGCTGCGGCCGGCGCCGGGGCGGCGTCGCGCCAGGCGCGCAGGGCGGGCGGCCAGTCAGGGCGGCGCTCGTCCCAGGAGACGAGGAGGAGGTCAACGGTCGCGGCTGGCGGGAGGGCGGCGGGGTCATCCACGCGTTGGAATGGGCGGGCGGCGGTGCGACAGGCCTCCTCGATCCGGCTGGCCAGGAGCAGGTCCCGACACAGCGCCACGACCAGGCCGGGGGAACTCAATCCTCGTCGTCGGGAGGGTGGTGGCCGTTGGAGGGGGTGCCGTGGACGGCGCTCGAATCGAGCGCAAAGTGGGCGATCCGCATCGGGTAGACCCCGATGATCACCGGCGCACGGACCTCCACCGAGAGCTCCATCCCGACCTCGCCGCGCTCCCACAGGTCCTGGAGCTTGAGCGCCTCGCGCTCGGGCAGGCCGATGTAGGCGGCGGTCCCGTTGCGGCGAACGTGGGTCATGGCATCGGGGTCATCCAGGCCGAACCGACGCCGCAGGTCAGCCACGGTGACGTACGGCCGCGAGGTGACGTATCGCCGCAGGCTGGAGGTGCTGGGACGCTTGCCGGCGGTCATCGGGCGGTCATCTGCGGTTGTTTGCGGTCCATGGTCGTGGCCGGAGTCTACGCCGGGAAGGAGGAGGGCGTAGATCGAGGCAGGCGGCGGGGCGCGGCGCGTCTCAGCGGTCCAGGTCAGGCGCCGAGGTCGCAGGCGGCAAAGATCGCGTCGAACATGAGTTTCGTCAGGAAGTAGGCGGTCCCGAGGCTGGCGACCCCGGACGGCAGCGGGGAGGCGGGCACCGGCGGCCCCACCCGCAGGATCAGCGTGCCACCGCTGACCCCGGCGTCGACCAGGGTGAAGATGGCCTCCCGCAGCGGGCGCCCCATACCGCGCATGAAACTGACCCCCTCGTCAGCGAGCAGGCGACGTCCGGCCAGGTCGGCCGCGGCTTCGGCGGGATCACCGTAGCCGAAGGCGATCCGCCCCGCCGGGGTGAGCGAGCCGCGGTTGCCGACCGCCATCAGGGTGTACGGGTGGAGCGTCCCGGCCCGGTCGAGGAGGGACTGTACGGTGGACTGCAGTTCTTCACTGGCGGGCATGCGCAGGAACGGGTTGCAGAGCTGATTCAGGTCGAATGCGAGGAACGCGGAGGTCGGCCGCTCCAGGGCCGCCACCGTGTCGCGCAACACGGGGGCCGAGCGCATGGCGGGCAGCGGAGCCTCCTGGGACAGTGCCGACTCGATCTCCGCTTCGCTCATGGCCAGGAGCAGGGTGTGACCGTCCGGCAGGAATGCCGCGTTCAGGATCGCCGGATCGGTCTGGATCCACCACTCCGCCGGCTCCTGGTCGTGGAGGCGGATCGTGACGCCGTCCTGCACCTCGGTGCTCAAGCCCCGCGCGTCGAAACGGCCGATGAGCGGTGTGAGGTCAACCCCGTCCATGAAACGAAGGATGAACACGACCCCGCGTTGTTGCTGGATCTCGGCCTCCCAGGCGAGGTCCAGGTTGTCGAAGCCCCAGTGGGTCTTCAGGGAATCGGCTCGTAAGCGCCCGTGGCAAGCGAAGCACGCCCACGGGGCATCGGTGGCGGAGGCCGGCGCCGTGGCGGAGTAGAACGCCATCCGCTCCTCGTACGGATCGGCCGAGGTCAGGTCCTCCACGCCGTACGCCGCCTTCAGCGCATCCCAGTCCGTGAAAACGACGGTCCTGGTGTCGAGGGTCAGGAAGTCAAACACCTCGGCCAGCGGCTCGCGCGCGGCACCCGCTGTGCTGGCAGACAATTAGGCCGATGGCGTGGCTGGTGGCGAGACCGACGCATCAGCGGATGGGGAGTTTGATGCTCCCGGGCTGGCACGCGGCGAGCAACGCGATGGTCGCCAAGGCGACGGCCAGGCCACGGGGGCGGGTCGGCATCATCCTTCGTAGGTTCGGCCCACTGCGGGCGCCGCGTCAAGCCCTGATCGGGGGTCGCCGGCCACTGCGGGCGGCATCGGCTGGAAGGCCCTCTCGGGCGCTGACACGTACTCGGCAAAGGTGCCCGCGTGGCCGGCGGCGAACAGGTCGGCGAAGACCTCGTCGCCCATGGTCATCGCACCTCGCCCTGAGAGGCCGAGGGTATCCCCGTGGTTGAGCCCGGTCCTGGTCGATGCCCGCCTGAAGCTGATCGGCCCTGAACGCTCGGCGGCGAGGCAGCGGTACGCCTTCCACCGTCCCGGGGCGAGCAGTACCATGCGAACCTCAAAGGAGGATGCGATGCGACGGATGCCCCTCACGATCACCGCAGGCCTGCTACTCGTCCAGGCCGCGTGCGGTGCGATCGCGCCCAGCCAGGCGCCTGGGTCGTCCACATCCGGATCCATGCCGGCCGGCTCGTCATCGGCACCGACCGCGGGTGCCGCAAGTCCGGGGAGCGGCCAGGCAGACTGCGCGACCTTTCCGCAGGGTTCGGACCCGCAGTTGGAGGCTCGCTTCCCGACAGCAGTCGATGGGAACGCGGTCACCAACCTCCACTCGTACCACCTGATGCCCCTGGTCTGCGCCCTCGGCGGAGAAGCGGGGGTAGCAGCGGTGCAGGCGGCGCTTCCTGGCGCCGACGTTTCTCGCCTGACCGAGGGCCAGGGCAATGTCATCGTCGACCAGTTGCCCGTCCGGATCTTCGCCATTCGGCTGCCGGGGATCGACGGCAACCTATTGATGGCGATCGAGAACGGTGAGGCGATCGCGCTCGCAATGGGTGCGGACCCGGCAACCGTCAGTCATTACACGGTTACGCAGGCGACGCTGGGCGGCAAGCCCACGTATATCTCCAGCGACCCCAGTTGCGATGGTTGCCCGGCCAAGTATTCCTACGCCTCCGGTGACGTGCTGTTCACGATCGAGGACGCCATCGAGGAGCGGGCGGCACGTGTCCTCGCAGCGCTGAGCTGAGAGTCATTCCGTCCGCGCCTCTCAGAGCGAGAGTCGCAGGCAGCGAATAGCAGGTCGTATTGGTGGGTCAACTGCAGCATTCGGCCCAGCAGCGACCGCGGACTGATCAGATCACCTGAACACTACGGCAGGCGACCTTACCGGCGGCTTACAGGCTGGCCGAGTCGACCCCCTACCCGTACCGACCGTGGCCCCAGCCCCGAGCCTTCTCGATCCCGCGTCGGATCAGGCGCCGGCCGGGAGTGGCGGAGACCGCCGGCCCGTCCAGGTCCCCGTCGGAGGGGTAGCTCCGCCGTCCCAGCCCCACCGGACCGCCGGCCGACGGTGGATACAGGTCGATGCCGTCGATGCGAACTGTGGGCGAGCCGGGGAAGGAGAGGAACTCGGCGTCGGCCACTGACCGAACCACGATCAACTGGATGGCGGTCTCGAACGCGTCCTCGCCAAGCACCTGCTGGAGGACGAGGTGGACCTCCATCGCCTCGGGGTCGTCCTCGGTGACCAGCAGTTCGACGCGCACCGATCCGCCCTCAGGCCGACACGGAATACAGCACCAGCCCCATCAGCGCCAGACCGATGCAGAACCCGGCGGCCAGCACGCGCCGCAGCTCCCACGGGGTCAACCGGCGCACGGGGTGGAGCGCCGGCGGCGCGGCCGCGCGGCCGCGCCAGGCGAGGTATCGATCCGCGTTGTTGTCGCGGATCCGCCGCTCCCGGATCGATTGCCAGGCCGGCCAACCGAGCGCCGCCGCCCCGGCACCGGCGGCCACCGAAAGGGCGAGCCAGATCAGCGGGTTCATGCGACAGCAGGTGGCGGGCCGGGCGGCGGCTCAGGCGCGATGGGCGACGGGTCAGCCGCCTCGTCCACCAGGTAGGTGACCCGCCCGGCGCGTGTCTGGCCGGCGGCAGCCGAGGGATCGCCCATCCGAATGCGGCGCAGGGCATCGGCCTTGTCGGGGCCGGTGGCGGTGAAGAGCACATCGCGCGCGGCGTTGAGCAGCGGGAAGGTGAGGGTCATCCGCCAGCAGCCGGGGCGCGGCGCGGGTCAGGCGAGACGGGCGCGGAGATCGCGCAGGTAGGCGGCCGCGCCGGGCCAGTCGGTCCAGGTCGCGGCGTGTGGCGTCGACGGCTCCGCGACGGCGCGTGGGGGCGGCTGCGGCGACCCGTCGCTGACCAGCACTGCTCGTGAACCGGCAGTTGCGGCCAGGCGGGCATCGGTAGTGAGGAGTTGCGCATCGGCCGATTCGGCAAGGGCGAGGTAGGCCGCGTCGTAGGCGGTCAGGCCATAGCGGGCGACCGCGTCGAGGGTCAGGAGGAGCATCGGGCGGTCAAGATCGACCGTCTCCAGCCCGAACGCGTCGAGTTCGGCCAGGGCCTCCAGGATGGCGGCCGGCGGCAGCCGATGGCGTCTCCCGAGCGAGTTGAGGACCTCCAGCCAAAAGATGGAGGGGACCAGGACTCGGGATCCGCTCGTTCGAGCCCTGCCCAGGAGTGCCAGCGCCTCGGGCGCGATCGGCTCCGCCCGGACCACGCCCACCGCCACCGAAGCGTCCATGACGAGCGCGGGTGGTCAGCCATTGGGGTGGCCGACGTCGCGTTCTTCGCGGATGAGCGTTGCCGCATCGGGCACGCCGGACGGCGTCGGGTACTCCTTCGCGAGGCGCGCGCCCAGCGCGGCAAGCCGGTCCAGGGCTGCGAGACTGCGGGCGATGCGCTCCTCGTGGTCGGGCTCGAGGCGGGCGCCATCCTCGTACGGGACGAGGATGGCCATCGGCTTGTGATCACGCTCGATCACGATCCGCTCCCCCGCCGAAGCGCGGTCCAGGATCTCACCCAGCCTGGCACGGAGGTTCATGGCGGTGACGGTTCTCATGGTCGGTCATGATGGTTGCTCATGATGCTGTGGTCAAGCGACTGCGAAGTGGGCCTCACTGAGCAGGTCGTCGCTTGACACTCGGTAGAATTGTCCCGATGTCGAGGGTCTTGGTGACTGGGATGCCGGGAACCGGCAAGTCGTCGGCTCTCGCCGAACTTGGCCGACGCGGTTATCGCGTTGTAGACACCGGTGATCCGGGCTGGTGCGAGTACCGCGAGTACCCTGACTCCTCCGACGAGTTGCACCGCGGGGAGTGGCTCTGGGTCGAGGAAAGGATCACCGGGCTGCTGGACTCCGATGATGGTCGCTCGCTCTTCGTTGAAGCGTGTGTAAGGAACCAGTCGAAGTTCTACCACCGTTTCAACGCGGTCGTCCTGTTCAGTGCCCCTGCTGACATCATCCTTGACCGGGTCGCACGCAGAACGACGAACAACTACGGGAAGACTCCATTGGAACGAGCGATGATCTTGGATGACCTCGCCAAGGT
>JBKJYH010000029.1:0-5429 GCA_046715765.1 Candidatus Limnocylindria bacterium | reverse complement strand
CAGCGCGATGACGCTAAGAAACATCCCCGGTTGATTTGTCGGTTGCTGGGTCGGTCAGCGGCTCGTCGTCCGAGGCGCGCGCCGTCCGGCCGGCCTCCTGGAGCTGGGCCACCTTGCCCGGCTCGGCCTAGAGCATGGTGGGCAGTTCATCGGGCCGCTCTGGCGGGCGATCCAGGGTCTCGCGGTCGAGCCCGATCAGGATCGGCACCACCTCGGGATCGAACTGGATCCCCGCGTATTTCTGGAGCTCGCCGATGGCGGTCTCGTGGCTGAGCGGCTGCTTGCGATAGGGACGGGCGGAGGTCATGGCCTCGTAGGCATCCGCCACGTTGAGGATCCGGGCGCCCTGCGGGATGTCGAGCGCCTCGATGCCGTCGGGGTAGCCGGAGCCGTTGAACCACTCGTGGTGAGACTTGATCAGGGGCGCCTCCTCGGAGAGCTGGCGCGCCGGCGCCACAATCTCCGCCCCGATGGTCGGGTGCTGGTTCATCAGGAAGCGCTCGTCGCGGTCGAGCGGGCCCTCCTTGAGCAGGATGTTGTCGCGGATCCCGATCTTGCCCACGTCGTGGAGCAGGCCCGCCCACTTGATCTTCTCGATCTCGTGCTCGGGCAGCTTCATGACCCGGCACATGGCCTCCGCAATGTGGCTGACCCGGTTGGAATGACCGCGGGTGTACCGATCGCGCGCGTCCACCGCGTTGGCCAGCGCACCAATGGTCTGCTCGAACAGTTCCCGGGTCTCCACGAAGCGGTGGTACGCCAGCCGGGTGGTGAAGAGCGGGATCACGAAGAGCGGGGTCGCCCACCAGCCAACGCCGTTGGGCAGGGTGAAGATCTGCGCCATGAGCCACGAGAGCGGCGCGAGGCCAATGAGGTTAGGCGCGATTCCTCGCACATCTTGGCTCCAGACGGTCCCAAACGGGACATCGGTCCTGACGCTGACGGCGGCTACCGCAAGCGACCCGTTAACCGCGTAGTACACGACGGCGGACCCCATCAAGCCAGCGAACAGGACGACGCCCCGGTATTCCGCTCCCAGACCTGAGGCTACGCCGAGGGCAATGTCATACACGAAGCCACCGGCGACAGCTGCGGTGACGATTGCGGCGTGGTTGTATAGGGTTCCGTACCAAGGCACTTCCCCGCGCACTTCCCGCGCATCTGTGGTGCCAATGAACCCAATGATGCCGGCGGCCGCCGGCCCGCCAAGCGCGATGGTTGCGAGTAGAGGCGCCACACTTACGTCCGCAATCGTCCCCCGCGGAAGGCGTACGGGCAGCGCGCTGGCCACGAGTGTCAGCGCTATCCAGAAGACCGTGCCGGACACGCCGCCCAAGTCGGAGCGCGGCGGTGAGAAGGCCGTGGCCGCCGCGAAGGCAAGCATCGCGACGGCCACGGTCCCTATTACTAAGAAGCGGACTGCAGGCTTCACCGGTGCGCTCCGCATAGTTTGTGAAACGCGCCGGAGTCTAGCATCCGCCTCCTACCAACCCTTGAGCGACGCGCCTCCAGCAATAGCCAGAGTCACGAACGCACCAAGGGATGCCAACAAAGCGGAGAGCCGCTGAACGTAAGTACGCATCTCGGCCTCCACGTTCAGGGCTACCAGCCCTTAAGGGACTGACGAGTCATCAGAAGGTGCCCTCTTCTGCCACGTCTATCTGCACGTCAACCGACACACTCCGTTGACGGGATGGTCGGTTGCACTACTCGCTCCGCGCCGGCCTAAGTGCCCAGTTTCAGCCGGCGGTTCACAGCGCCTTCGGTAGTACCCAACTAGTACCGGAGTACTAGCCGTCGGTCACTCTAGCGCCTGGCCGTCCCCAGGTCAATACCCAAGCGGACGCTCCGTGGAGTCAGTCAAATGCTATTGGACAGCCCATCTGATTCCGAGGCGCGCCGCCGCCGCGACGACGAAGGCAGACGGCTCCTCGTCCAAATCGGCGCGCATGCGCGCGAGAAAGCGGGCAAGCACGTCGCGGGCCGAGCCACGCTGGCCAGCCAGGCTCATTGCTTCAATTACTGCGACGAGCCCCTGTTCGTCATACGGGTCTAGGCGCATGAGAGCCCAGCCGGCTCGGGCGGCGAGCCCCGGCGCCTCCCCCGCGAGCGTTCGCACGGCAATGGGATGCAGCGCGGCCCGTACCTCCGCGTGGATACGATCGCGCTGGATCGTGGCCCAGTCCTCATACCTGAAATCGCTCAGGTATTCCCCTCGCACAAGGTCAAGGAGCTCGCTAGCCATTCCGTTTGTGATCGCTGGATCTAAGAGTAGGCGCCCTGCCAGCCTTGCTGCCACTTCGACATCCGTGGTCACCAGGTCATGGTTCAGGCGAACTGATTCGATCGTACTTTGCACGTACTGTGGGCTTTCGCCTTCCCGATAGTTGGGGTCAATGGACCTGCGCATGTGGAACACGGTTTGATTGAGGCTATTGACCGCCGCGTGGGGGTCTGCATCAGGCCACATCATCTCGATCACCTGATCGCGCGATAGCGTCAGGTCGTGATGAGCAGCCAAGATCGAGAGAAGCAGGCGGGTGCGACGTCGGCTGATTGCGATCGAAGGCCCATCCCACGACTCTCGGTAGATAGTCGTGGGACCGAAAAGCCGAACGAAGATTGGGGCGGCGAGCCGGCGCGCGGCCCTGTGCCGTACATCGGCTACATCTGTCCCGCTGACGCCCCTCAGAAGTGCGAGCGTCTCGCCGGTCATGACCGGCTCAAGTTCGGCGAGAACTGCGAGACGCATGTCAATGCCCATCATGCCAAGAGCCTGGACGAGCGGGACCGCCCAGCCATCAGGATCAGCCCGAAGTAGGGACGCCAAGACTCGAGGTGGAAGGTCCGCCGCCAAGACGACAGGTAGCCGAGTCGTGAGCAGCCGCAGCCAATGCCGAAAAGGCGACAGCAGGTCGCCATCCGCAAGTTGGACGACGAATCCAGCTGCCCGCCTGAATCGATCGCGGCCGTGTTGGCTTGCAAGAATCGCTAGGGGGATGCGTCCGAGTAGCGCACCCAGATCGGCCCCCTTGGCCTCCCAAGTACCTAGGGTTGCCTCGGCGCGCGCGCAGCTCCCCGAGCAGTGGCCCTTCATGTGGGAAACAAGGGCCGAGGCCACGCTTGCTGCCGGCGATAGTCGGGGATCGGCCGGCCAGTCATCGAGATCTCGGGCGATTGCATCCAGATCGGTTGGATGCCGGCCGCCGAGATACAACGAGTCAACGAGTAGTGACAAAGCCTTCCCCGCGGCCGGCCCGAGCACCTTGTGGTCGATAAGGACGGCGCGCAGAAGTGATTCGGCGGCAAGAAACTCACCTGTCTGGATTAGTGCTGCCGCTAAACCGATCTTTGCTTCGCCATTGGATCGAGGCCACGGCGCGGTTCGCCCGACTGCCGCCTTCGCGATCTCGCGTCCTTCGGCTGTCTTTCCGCGGAGGAGAACAGTGGCGACAAGTTCCGAGTTGTCCGCAAACGGGTTTGTTGGCGATAGGGACCAGAACTCTGCTGCGCGCGTGAGCGCCGTCTCACTTTCGTCAAGTCGACCCCGATAGCGAAGAATCATCCCAATGTTGTGACGAGCAATTGCCGCATATTGCTCCAAGCCAAGGCGGTCGGCCTCCGAAGCAACTTCCTCGCATTCGGCTTGGGCGTCGGGAAGGGAGTTCATCCATGTGCTCGTGACCGCGACATTGCCGCGCAGTCGGAGGATGACAGCGTCGGCCTCAGGCGGGGCGAGCGCCAAACCCTCGCGAGCGACTTCGGCAGCTTGCGCGATACGGCCCACGTTGTTGAAGACGGTGCTTAACTTCAAGCACGCGAGCGCCTCCACTCGCGCGTCGCCTTTCCTGTGAAAGAAGACGCGCGCTCGCGAGAGTGCTGCCAATGCGTCGTCCCAGTGCCCGTGGATGCCACATGTTTCCCCGTAGAGAAGGGAGAGCCTGGCGTTGTCGGTGATTACCTTTGGCGGAAGTCGACTCAGCCACCCGTCGACGACTCCGAGCCGCCCGCCAGCCGCGAGGTCTTCGCCGTACTTCGCTATGAGCCTCGCTGCCTGGGGCTGGAGACCAGCCTGCATGAAGTGGTGAATCGCCTTCGGCCAGTCGCGAGTTGTCTCGTAGAACGAAGCAGCATGAATATGGAGGCTGGCTACCTCTCCCATGGTTCTTTCCGTCGTGAGGCGGCGTGCAAGGAAATCACGGAACAATCCGTGATATCGATAGAGAAGATTCTGATCGTCGAGGCGGTATGTGAAGATGCCTTGTCGTTCGAGATCGGCGAGGAATGCATGGCCGTTCTCGACGCCGGCCAACCTCTCAGCAAGCTCAGGGCTTACCGCAGCAAGGATTGACGTCGAGAGAAGGAACTCGCGGAGGATCTCTGGTAGCTGGTCTAGCACTTCTTCAGCGAGGAACTCAACGATGTCTCCTTCCGCGGCGGCGGTGACTGAGTCCAGGAAGGAACGGCGGTCCTCTGGGGTCTTCCGCTCCCGAAGCGAGACCTCCACAAGCTGGAGGCTGACCGCCCATCCCTCAGTACGCCTCTCCAATTCGACGAGCTCGGCAGGGTCGAGCGGGTCGTGGTAGATGTCGCGGAAAAGCTCATCAATCTCGCGATCCGTGAAGCGCAGGGCATCGGTTCTCAATTCGGCGTAGCCGGCGTGGCTCTTGAAACGAGCGAACTGAAGTTGTGGCTTGGCGCGCGACAGGAAAATGAAGCGACAGGTGGGCGGCGCGTCTCGCAGGATCTGGTTCCACAGCCCGCGCACCTCGGTGACGCTGGCCACAAACTGCCAATCATCGATGATGAAGGTGCACGGCTCGGTTAGGACGTCGTACATCTCTGCAAGCAGATACGCCGCGACGCCCGGACGGGATGAGCCGGGGCCGCCCAGTTGCTGGAGCATGCTGTGGGCACGACGGCCGAAGCCGGGGTGGCGTTGGCTGATCGCCTCGATCAGGTAGCTGATCTGCAGGGACCAGTCCCGATCGGTCCGGTCGAGTTTGTACCAGTAGACCGGGAAGTCGACCTCGCGCTCCCACTGCCAGAGCAGCGTGGTCTTGCCGTAGCCGGCATCCGCCGCGACGACCACCGCTCGACACATGGCTGCTGCATTCAGCCAGTCGATCAACCTGGCTCGCCGCAGGGTGGGGTTGACGAAGTGCGGCGGGGTGACCTTGTTGTGGATTAGCGGGTAGACGTACTGGATATCGGACATCCGCTTCCGAGGCTCCGCTGCGGCGTTGGGCGACGACGGACTCCCGCGCCGGCCGATCGGACGGACGCGCCCCCCGCGACCCCAGCCGGCTACGGCGGATGGTATGGCCGACCCGATTACCGGCGGCTTATCGGGCCGGCCTTGGGATCAGGCTCCCTGCTCGACCTCGAACAGGGTGTGGGCCTCCAGGCCGTGGGCCTCGCGGTGGACC
>JBKJYH010000028.1:0-20831 GCA_046715765.1 Candidatus Limnocylindria bacterium | reverse complement strand
TGTGGCTCAAGCTCACCGAGCAGACCGACCTTGACGACCTGGAGGTCGAGGACATCACCTAGGCGGGAAGCCGGTTCCACGCCGATCATCGGGCGCCCCACGAGGGCGCCCGTGGTGTTTCTCAGCCACTGACCAGGGCCCAGGCCGCGGTCCAGGCCACGGCTGCCACCAGGATCCCGTTCCAGAGCCGATCCGGGCTGTGCCATCCGGCAGCAATGGCTCCCACGCCCAGCATGCCCAGGGCCGTCGATGGGAGGTCGAGCCTCCCCCCCAGCACCACCCCGGCGCCCGCCGCCACCCCGACGCCGATCGCCAACCCCAGCGTCAGCCGGTGCGTCCACGCCCTGCCCAGGCGTTGGGCCAGGTTGCCGGCTCCCACGGAGGCATCCGCGTCGAAGTCACGCAGCGTGTTGGCGAGGTGGGCGGCCATCGCGAACGGGGCGACCAGCGGAACCGCCGGCAGCACCCGCTCGACCGGGATCCCCACCCCCAGCGCCACCCAGATCGGCAGCAGCCCGAAGCTCACCAGGTAGGGGACGGCCGACGCGGCAGTCCGCGACAGGGCGACGTTGTAGATCAGCGCGGATGCGGTGGCCGCGACGCCGACCAGCAGCACCGCTGCGCCCAGCGACAGGCTGGCGGCAAGTTGCACGGCCAGGCCCGCGGCGGCCAACCAGAGCGCGGCCGAGGCCCCTACCCGGCCGGCGGGGAGCGGCTTCTGGGGGCGGATGACCGCGTCGCGGTGCAGGTCGGCCAGGTCATTGGTGACCCCGGTGAAGACCTGCGAGCCGGCGACCGCCAGCACGGTCATCGCCCAGCGCTGGTCGAGCGGCCGGCCGATCTCGCTCAACAGCACCCCGCCCAGCACGCCCGACAGCGCGGTCACCGCCGCAGCCGGGGCAAGGTGGATGGTCCGCAGCAGGCTGATCAGCCACGCGATCATGGACCGATGGTACCGGCCGATGCCGGCGGCAATGCGCTACACTGACTTCCCGAGTTGGAGTGACGCCCCGACTCGCGTGTTGCCCCGGCGCCGAGCCAGTCCGGCAGGCCCCTGGAACGCCCCAGTCGCACGACCAGAGGTAGCGCAGCAGTGCCGAAGTATGTCTTCGTAACCGGGGGCGTCACCTCCTCTCTGGGCAAGGGGATCACCGCCGCGTCCATCGGGCGCATCCTCAAGGCACGCGGGATCCCGGTCTCGATCCTGAAGCTCGATCCGTACATCAACATCGATCCGGGCACCATGTCGCCCTACCAGCACGGCGAGGTATTCGTCACCGATGACGGGGCCGAGACCGATCTCGACCTGGGCCATTACGAGCGCTTCATCGACGAGAACCTGTCGCAGGCGAGCAACGTCACCACCGGCCGGATCTAACAGAGCGTGATCGCCAAGGAGCGCCGCGGCGACTATCTGGGCGGCACGGTGTAGGTCATCCCGCACATCACCAACGAGATCAAGGAGCGCATCGCCCGGGTTGCGCGCGAGGGGACCGGCAGCGTGGCCGGCAGCGGCCTGGCGGCGCACGGAGTAGTGATCGTGGAGGTCGGCGGCACGGTCGGCGACATCGAGAGCCTGCCCTTCCTGGAGGCGATCCGCCAGATGCGCAAGGACGTCGGCCGCCGCAACGTGCTGTACGTGCACGTCACCTGGCTGCCCCAGATCGGCGCCACCGGCGAGCTCAAGACCAAGCCGACCCAGCACTCGGTCAAGGAGCTGCGCGGAATCGGGATCCAGCCCGACGTGATCATCCTGCGCAGCGACCAGGCGATCGACGACGAACTCCTGGACAAGGTCGCCCTCTTCACCGATGTCGACGTCCACGCCGTGATTCCGCTCAAGACCGCCATCAGCATCTACGAGGTGCCGCTGCAATTGGAGCGTGCCGGGCTGGGCAAGCTGGTCACCCGCGAACTGGACCTGCCCGGCGCCGAGCCCGATCTCGCAGATTGGCAGGAGCTCGTGTCGCGGATCCGTGCCCCACGTCCGGAGGTCGAGATCGCGATCGTGGGCAAGTACACCGAGTTGCCCGATGCCTACATCAGCGTCAGCGAGGCGCTCAAGCACGCCGCGCTCCACCATCGGGTGGATGTCAAGGTGCGTTGGATCCGCAGCGAGCACCTCGAGCGGATCGAACCCGAGCAGGTGGCCGATGAGCTGGTCGGAGTGGCCGGCGTGTTGGTGCCGGGCGGCTTCGGCTACCGTGGGGTGGAGGGCAAGGTGCGCGCCATCCGCTGGGCGCGCGAACAGCGCGTCCCGTACCTGGGGTTGTGCCTTGGCCTGCAGTGCGCGGTGATCGAGTTCGCGCGGATGGCGCTTGGCACCGAGGACGCCAACAGCAGCGAGTTCAACGTCTTCACCGAGCACCCGGTGATCGACCTGATGCCGGACCAGACCGAGATCACCGACAAGGGCGGCACCATGCGGCTGGGCCTCTACCCGGCGCGGCTGGAGGAGGGCTCACGGGTCCGAGAGGCGTATGGCAGCGAGATCGCCTACGAGCGCCACCGCCACCGCTTCGAGGTCAACAACGGCTACCGAGACCGTCTGGGTGAGGCCGGGATGTGGTTCTCGGGCGTATCACCGGACGGGCGCCTGGTGGAGTACATCGAACTGCGCGATCACCCGTGGTTCGTTGCTACCCAGGCTCACCCCGAGCTGAAGAGCCGACCCAACCGGCCGCATCCGCTCTTCCGCGACTTCGTTGGGGCGGCAGCGGCTCGCCTGGGGTTGGGCGAGGATGCGGGCCGCGCCGCAGGCGCGCCGCGGGCCGAGCGAGGCGCCTGAACCGATGCCCGCCACCCGAGCGCAGTCTCGGCCCGCCGCGGTTGACCTGGATGCCGTCGAACGCGACGCCATCTCGTTCCTGGATGGCCTTCCCGCGCCCGCCCGCCGACACATCGAGCACCGCCGTTGGAACGCGGGACTGACGCCCGCCCTGCGCAAGGGCAAGTCCCTGTTCGAGCCCGACCTGGTCGCGGCACTCCGCGCCCTGGCGACCGGCAGCACAGCCAACGCCTCCCGCGCTCGTGCCCTGCTTGCCTTCACCGCCGCCGGCCACATGGCCCGTGCCAGCGCCACGCTGACCGATGCGATTGCGGCAGCGGAGGCCGGCGCCGTGGTCGTCTGGCGCGGTGAGGAGATGGCGTTCCATGCGCTGCGACAGCGGATCGCCGCCATCACTGGCCGGGCCGAGCGGAATGCGCTGTACGCCTCATACCTTGCCGCCGAAGAGGCGATCAATCCGCTGCGCTGGGAGCGCCATGAGCGCATCGAGCGCGCCGTGCGAGAACTCGGCTTCGCGGATGCCGTTGACCTGGCCGCGGTCAGTGGCGGCTACGACCTCGATGCGCTGGGCCTCTCCCTGCGCGCCTTCCTGACCGAGTCGGAGACGCTCTACTTCGCCGCCGTGCGCCGCTACCTGGCGCGGATCGAGGTCGAACAGGGGGACGCCAGCACCGCGGACCTGTGGCACCTGCTCAGCGGAAGCGGCTGGGATCACTTCTTCGATGAACGGGCCACGGCCCGCGCGCTGGAGACCACCATCCGCGGGCTCGGCCTCGGGGCGTCAGCCGTCCCATCGCCGGGCAGCGGCACGGTCGGCTGGGATCGCCTCACCGCAGCCTTGCGCCATGCGGCGGCCGATCAGCGCCCCCCGGCTGGCCCAGCAGATCCGGCCGTCGCGGATGCGACCGCCTCCCTTGTCGGCGGCCTGGTGGGGGATGACGCCTGGCTGGTGGATTGCCTGGGGATGCCCGCCGAGAGTGCCGCACTGTTCATGGATTTCCACGCGTTCGCAACGCTCTGGCTCCTGCGTTCGCAGGCCGGGCAGCTCCTCTACCAGCTGCGCCTGCATCGCGGCGCCGCCCAGGCGGTGGATCGGGCCGAGTACTCCGGGATGGTCGGCCTGCTGACCGGGATCAGGGAGGCCGAAGAGCGTTACCTGGTCACCGTTGACGACGGACTGCGAGTCGCGGACGAGGCACGCGGGCGCATGCTGGGCGACGCGATGCGCGAGCGGCTGGTGGCTGACCACGGGCCGCGATGGTGGACCGCGGCCGCTGGGAGCACGCTGGGCGAACTGTGGCGAGACACGCTCGGCTGGTCGGCCGAGCGCGTGGTTGCCCGTCTCGGGTATGATGCGCTCGACTGGCGGCCGGGCCTGCGCCGACTACAGGTGCAGCTCATCGGCGAGATGAGTGGATACGGCGGTCCCAACATCACCACACGGGCTGGGACCCGCAAGGTCTGACCGGTCTCCCGCCACCCGTCCCTCCGCGAGCCATCCGGCTCATGCGATTCCCGCGCCGCGGCCTGTATGCGCCGGAGGCTACCCACGCAACCGTGTGGACTCTTGAGGTCATGCCCTGAATGAATGACGAAGCCCGAACCCAGCGCCGTGGACGACCGCGACGTCGCGATGGCGGCGGCGGCGGTGGTGGCGGTGGTGGTGGCGCCGGACGGCGCCCCGGCGCCCCGCGTCCGGTCTTCCAGCGTCGCCCCAACTACGGCGGCCAGTTCGGATCGGTGTATTCCGGTCCATTCCCGACCGATGACGGCAGCGAACCGGGCCTGAGCCTGGCCGACCTGCAACTCAAGGGCATTGACGAACTGCGCGAACTGGCCGATGAGCACGGGCTGGAGGGCGCCGACCAGTTCGAGCACTCCGACCTCGTTCTGAAGCTGCTTGACGTCATCCCGCTCGCACCTCCCGTGGTACGCCTCCAGCCCGAGCAGGAGCCCGGCGAGGCAAGCGGGATCCTCGAAATCGTGGACGAGGGCTTCGCCTTCCTGCGGATGCACGGCGTCATGCCGTCCCCCGACGACATCTACGTCAGCTCCACCCAGGTGCGTCGCTTCGGGCTGCGCACCGGCGACAAGGTCACCGGTCAGACGCGGTCCCCCAAGGACCAGGAGAAGTACTGGGGCCTGCTGCGGGTCGACACGGTGAACGGGGTCGATCCGGACACGGCTCGGCGCCGACCCAACTTCGACGCCCTGGTGCCGGTCTTCCCCGACGAGATGTTCGTGCTGGAGACCGATCAGAAGAACCTGACCCAGCGCCTGATCGACCTGATCAGCCCCATCGGTCGAGGCCAGCGCGGCCTGATCCTGTCCCCGGCCAAGGCCGGCAAGACGACGGTGCTGAAGATGATCGCGCACGGCATCACCGAGAACTACCCCGACACGGCGCTGATGGTGGCGCTCATTGGCGAGCGGCCCGAAGAGGTCACTGACATGAGTCGCTCGGTGAAGGGCGAGATCTACGCCTCCACCTTTGACGAGCCGACCGAGAACCACACCCGGGTGGCCGAGATGTGCCTGGAGATCGCCAAGCGCCAGGTGGAGACCGGGCGCGACGTGGTGATCCTGCTCGACTCGATCACCCGCCTGGCGCGCGCCTACAACCTGGCCCTGCCGGCTTCGGGCAAGACCCTGTCCGGCGGCGTCGACCCGGTGGCCCTCTACCCGCCCAAGCGATTCTTCGGAGCGGCGCGCAACATCGAGGACGGCGGCAGCCTGACGATCATCGCCACCTGCCTGGTCGACACCGGCAGCCGGATGGATGACGTCATCTACGAGGAGTTCAAGGGAACCGGCAACATGGAGCTGGCCCTGGACCGCAAGTTGAGCGAGAAGCGGATCTTCCCGGCCATCGACGTGCTGCGATCCGGGACCCGCCGCGAGGAGCTGCTGCTCGACGAGAACACGCTGCGGATGACCTGGACCATGCGCCGGATGCTCAGTGCGCTCGGCCCCAACGAGGGGATCGAGCTGCTCATGCAGCGCCTCGGCAAGACCAAGAACAACACCGAGTTCCTCATCTCGCTCTCCAAGAGCGTCGAGGCCTCCGAGGGCCGATAACCTGGGCGCGCCCGGCGGACGCCGAGTGACTCTTCGCGCCGGCGCGTTGGCCGGACTGTCACTGACCCTGGCGCTGGGTGCCTGCGCCCCAGCCTCCCCGTTGCCGAGCCCGTCTGCGATGGTCTCGGCTCCGCCGACTGCCGAGCCCAGCCCCGGCATCGGTGAGATCGTGCCCGCCCCCGGTTCGAACAGCAGCGTCTATCTGCCCAACCCCGGCGCGCTGGTGGTGGCAATCGACCCCGGGCACGGCGGCTGCCTGGACTGGGGCGTGCCGGACCCCGAGCGCCGCGGCGCGGACTTTGCCGAGAAGACGATGACCCTGGACATTGCCCTGCTCCTGCACGATCGCCTGGAGGAGCAGGGAATCACCGTGATCCTGACCCGCGGCGACGACTCCGCGCTGGCGGGCGACGACTATCCGAGCCTGGATTGCAGCGGCCCGCCATTCCGTGACGTGAACGGTGATGGGCTCACCGGATTCGGCGAGGGCGTCGAGGAGGGGGTGCGTTCGCGTGACGAGCTGCAGGCCCGACTCGACCTGGTCAACCTGGCGCGAGCCGACCTGCTGCTCTCGATCCACATCAACTCGATCACCTCCGACGGGGTGGTCTTCGAGATTGCTGCGACCGAGACCTTCTACACCGACGAGACGCCGTGGGGCGTCTCCGGCGCCGAGCCGCTGGCCGGCCTGGTGCAGGCGGGCGTGGTGGACGCCCTGGCCGACGTCGGTTACGAGCGCCAGGACCGCGGGATCCTGGCCAAGAACCTGTTCATCGTCGCGCCCCCGCTGTTCGAAGCCACGCCTGACCGTCCTGACCTGCGCAAGCAGCCGGCCCGCGGGGCGCTGATGCCGGCCGTCCTGACCGAGGTCGGGTCGATCACCCTGCCCGCCGAGCACGAGCTGCTCCTGTCTGACGCAGGCCAGGCGTTGGTCGCAGACGGTTTGCTGCGCGCCTTGGCCGGCTGGTTCGAGCAGCGGACTGCTGCGGTCCGCTTCGACGCGCTGGTCGCCGGCGGCGCGGCGGGGGTGGCGCCGTCTCCGGTTGCCGGCGACGGGCCGCTCCATTACGCCAGCCAGCTCGCATCAACCGCGTTTGCGGGACTGCACCTGAGGTTGACCAATACCGGAAGCACGTCCTGGCCGGTGGGCCTCGGGCTGTGGGCGGGCTGGGAGGTGAGCGAGGAGCCGTACCTCCGCACTGCTCCCGCGCAACTCACCCAGCTCGGGGTGGAGATCCCCGCCCTGGCGCCGGGTGAATCGGTTGCGTTGGTGGTCACCCTGCCGGGGCATGCCTGCGATCAGCGTGCCATGACCTGGGTCACCCTGGTCGGAATCGAGGGCTCGTTTGCCGATTCCGGGTCTGCGCCACTCCAGTTGGCGTGTCGCGAAGTTTGACCCGGCCAGCAACGCGCTGGTAGGATCGGGCCCGTCAGACCACGCCCGGGCGGCTCCGAGTACAAGCCGGTGGGGAGGGTGCGTGGCGAGACTGCTCATCAACACCTCGAATCGGAGCCGCACTATTGCCTGAATCGCGCCGGCCCTGGAGCCGCGTGACAGACAGTCGGAAACTACCCCGGACCGTTTCGCATGTTGCGGTGGCCGGATTGGTAGTGCTTTCCGTATTCGTGGGCCTCGCCGCCGGCACGGGTGCCGTTGACGGACGGGGCTTTTTTGAATTCGTGAGCGTGGCGCGAGGCGCCGGGGCGGGGGACAACATCCTCGAGGCGGTCGGCGCGCATTACGAGTTTGCGCCTGATCCCAACGACCAGCCCGACGCCATCCCGGAGCGCCGGATCACGACCATCGAGGCCGCGCCCACCCCGTTGCCGACCCCCGTCCCGCCGAACCGGCCGCGCCCCTCCGTGGTGTACGCCGCACCCCAGGTCGTGACCGGCAACGGGATGCTGCTCTGGCCGGTGGCCGGCGGTCGGATCAGCCAGTACTACAGTTCATCCCACCGGGCGCTCGATATCGCCGCCCCGTACGGCAACACGGTCATGTCCTCCGACGCCGGGACGGTGATCCAGGCCGGTTGGAAGAGCAACGGTGGCGGCCTGGTGCTGACCATCGATCACGGCAACGGGATCGTGACCGTGTACAACCACCTCGGCCAGATCTGGGTCACGGCCGGGCAGTCCGTGAGCCGCGGCCAGGGGATCGCCGCCGTGGGCTGCACCGGGGTCTGCACCGGACCGCACGTCCACTACGTGGTACAAGTCGACGGCGTCACCGTTAACCCCCTGCGTTACCTCTAGACCCCCTCGCGGGTCGATATTCTGCGGGTGACCGATGTTTGCTGACCGCGCGCGCGTCTTTGCCTCGGGCGGCAAGGGGGGGGATGGCTCCGCTTCGTTCCGGCGAGAGGCGCATGTGCCCCGTGGCGGACCTGACGGGGGTGACGGGGGCAACGGCGGCAGCGTGATCCTGGTGGCCGAGGCGGGGATGAGCACCCTGGGGGACCTGCGCCACCATCCCCACCTGCGAGCACCCGCCGGCGGCGACGGCCAGGGCCGGCACAAGAAAGGCTCCCGCGGCGAGGACGTCGTCGCGCGCGTCCCACCCGGCACGGTGGTGCGCCTGGCCGACGATCCATCCGACGCGGGCATGCTCGGCGAACTGCTGGCGCCCGGGGACCGGCTGGTGGTGGCGCGCGGCGGTCGCGGTGGGAGGGGCAACCTCCACTTCGTGAGCCCCACCCATCGGGCACCGACCCATCATGAGAAGGGGCTCCCAGGCGAGGAGCGCTGGCTGGCGCTCGAGCTGAAGCTGATCGCCGATATCGGCCTGGTCGGCGCCCCAAATGCCGGCAAGTCCACCCTCCTCGCGGCGTTGACTGCCGCGACCCCGACCATCGCCGCCTACCCGTTCACGACCACCACGCCGAACCTGGGGATCCTGGAGCTCGACGATGAGCGCCGGATCGTGCTCGCCGACGTGCCGGGCCTGATCGAGGGCGCACACGATGGAGTCGGTCTGGGGCATGAGTTCCTGCGCCACGTCGAACGTACCCGCGCCCTGGTGGCGGTGGTCAACGGCGAGGCGGCGGATCCCCTCGCCGAGTGGGCGGCGGTCGCCCAGGAACTGCACCAGCACGACCCGGCGCTCCTCTCCCGCCCGATGGCCCTGGTCGTTACCAAGCAGGACTTGCCGGCGGTTCGGAAGCGATGGCCAGCCCTCCGCCGAGCGCTCACCGCGGCGGGGCACCATCCGCTCGCGATCTCGGCCGTTGCCGGCACGGGCCTCGACGCGCTTCGGGTCGCGATCGGCGAGGCGCTGGACTCCGCGGCGGCGCGCGCGGCCGAGTTGGAGGCCCAGCCCGCGATCCGGGTCCACCGCTTCGATCCGCTGACCGCCGGCTGGACCGTGGTCGCGGAGGGGGATGGGCTGCGGGTCACCGGGCGCGGGATCGAGACCGCCGCTGCGCGGATCGACTTCACCAACGAGGAGTCGCGCGATCGCTTCCAGCGCACCCTGGAGCGGATGGGAATCGACGCCGAGCTGCGCCGGATGGGGGCGCGGGACGGGACCCTGGTCTGGATCGGGGCGCACGAGTTGGAGTGGGGGGACGACGATTGAGCCGCCCCCGGCCGGCAATTGGGATCCTGGGCGGGACCTTCGATCCGCCGCATATCGGGCACCTCTGGCTGGCAACCCTGGCTGCCGACGCGCTCGACCTCGATCGGGTGCTGCTGATGCCCGCCGCCAACCCACCGCACAAGCGCGCTGCCCCCGTGACCGATGCCGCGATCCGGCTGGAGCTGACCGAGGCGGCGGTCCAGGGCGACGATCGGCTGGGGGTATCGGTGATCGAGATGGAGCGGCCAGGCCCCTCGTACACGGTCGACAGCCTGGCCCAGCTGGCGCGAACGCACCCCGGAGCCCGCCTGGTCCTGTTGCTGGCCACGGACCAGCTCGCGCAGATCGACACCTGGCACGAGCCCGATCGGCTCCTCGCCCAGGCCGAGTGGGCGGTCGCGGAGCGGGCGGGTTGGCCGTTCCCGGCCGCGTCGGCGTTGGAGGCCCGGTTCGGAGGCGCCGCGGATCGGATCCATCGACTGGAAGGCCCGGCCCTGGACCTGAGCAGCACCCTGATTCGAGGCCGGGTGGCAGCGGGTGGCTCCATCCGCTACCTTGTGCCACGAGCGGTCGAGGACCTGATCACGGCCCACGGGCTGTATCGGTCGATGCCGCGACCCGCATGACGGAGGACGATCTGGCACAGCCAGCTGCAGCGACGCGACCCGAGCGGGATGCCGCCGCGCTCGCCCATCGGATCGTCGAGATCGCCAGCGACAAGAAGGCCAGCGACGTGGTCCTGCTGCGCACTGCCGAGGTCACCAGCCTGGCCGACTACTTCGTGATCTGCACCGGCCGCTCCGAGCGCCAGGTGAGCGCCCTGGGCGCGGCGATCGTGGACGAGATGCGGGACGAGGGGGTTCGCCCGATCGGGATCGAGGGCCAGGCCGCCGGCCACTGGGTGCTGCTCGACTTTGGGGTGGTGATCTGCCACGTCTTCGCCCCCGCCGAGCGCGAGTACTACGCCCTCGAAGAGCTCTGGAGCCACGCCCCGCAGGTCGTCCGCATCGTCTGACCCGCTACCTCGGCCCGCCCTCGAGTACTACCGGGGTACCACTCCGGACTGCACCGCTCCTCCTATTGAGGCCGGTGCGGGGCGCTCCCATCCTCGGTTCATGCCCGAACCAGCGCTCGGCGCCACCGCCACCGAAACCTGCCGCTATTGCGGCGGTGAACTGCTCAACAGCGTCTTCGACACGACCTTCAAGGATGCCGATGCCGATGAGCGCCTCTTCTTTGCGATCCCCGGCGCGCTGTGCGTGCCCTGTCGCCAGCTGTACGTCGACCAGCAGCTGATCGGGATCCTGGGTCTCTCAGACGCGCGCTGCACCTTCGCCATCCAGAGCGATCGGGTCCTGCGCGCTGGCGCCGCCTGAGGCATCGCCTCAGCCAATCCCCCTGCGCGTCGCCAGCAGGTGCTCCCCGATCCACGCCGCCAGCGCCGGCTCCGGCTCCATGGCGTTGGACTTGATCGCCAGGTCGGCCTCGAACAGCCCGATCAGCATCGCCTCCAGCTCCGCCGCCTGATACCGCCCCGCGGCCTCGACCAGCCGTTCGGCCGAGCGCGCGTTGCCGCTCCCCAACCGGGCCGTGATGGTGGCCGCCGCGGCTCGACTGCTGACCAGGTCGCGGACCACGATCAGGTCTGAGACCCGCCCGGCGAGCGCGGCCATGATCCGCAGCACCGGCTCGCCTTCGTCGAGTGCGCGCTGCACGGCCGCGGCAGCAGCCGCCGGCTCCCGGCGGTCGATTGCGTTGGTGATCGCGTACACGCTGGAAGGCCGGGCGTCGGCGACCAGCACCTCCACGTCGGCGGCCTCGATAGCGCGGCCTGCCGCATAGGTTGCGAGCTTCCGCAGCTCGCCGTCCGCCAGGCGGGTCTGCTCACCCCGCTCGATATCCGACTCCCAGGCCGCCCCGCCGACCCGTTCGGCCAGGAGTGCCGCCGCGCGCCCGTCGATCTGCAGTCCCTGGTGAACGGCGCGCGCCTTGATCCAGGCGGTCAACTCGCCGCGGCGCGGCGCATGGCGCTCCTCGACCCGGCCGCCGCGGGCCTTCACCGCTTCGGCGAGGCGAGCCAGCAGGGCAGGCGGCCGGGTGGCGTCGCGGGACGGGCGGAGCTCGGCCAGGGCCAGCGTCGCACCGTCGGGGAGGCCGGTGATGAGTTTGATCAATGCGTCGGCGGCAGCCGACGAGCGCCCCGCCGCGCGGAGCGGCTGGCGGAGCACCGCAAGATGCGCCCCGAACAGGCCCACCGAGGCGGCGGTCAGCCGGGTGCGGTCGATGGCCGCCTGGTCCGGGCTGCGCTCCGGAACGATCTCGGTCCGTTCAGCCGCGTCGGCGGCCGCGGCGAACTCGCGCAGCGCATCGTCGAGGCCGAGGCTGTCGTCGCCGTGGACCAGGAGCAGCGCGGCGGTCATCCACCCGCTCCGGTGACCTGCTCGGCGGCAGCGCGTAGCCGAGACTCGAACTCCGACACGCCCAGCCCCGCCGCCGTTGCGACCTCCGCTGCCAGGGCGTGGGCCGGGCCGCGGGCCTGTTCGAGCGTGCCTCGGAATTCTGGGTAACGCAGCGCCTGGTTGTCGAGCCGCTGGTCGATCCCCACGAATCGCTGACTCACCAGCCGATCCGCCAGCTGGACCACCTTCGCCTCCCAGCTTCGTGGCGTTCGCCGGGCGTCGAGCAGGCGGATCACCGGGTGGCCGGCCACCGCCTCGGCAAGCTCCGGATGGCCCATCTCGGACAGCCACGCGGCGGCGAGCGTGCCGTGCTGCTCCCCGTCCCGGCGAGTCGCCAGCTTGTCGATGTCATGCAGCAGTCCCGCCACCTCCGCCAGGTCCGGATCGACGGCCACCCCGCCGACGGCCAGCAGGCGTGCGGCTTCGGCCGCCACGGCTGCCACCCCGTGGGAATGAGCCACGATTCCGTCGGGGAGGTCGTACGAGGCGAGGATCCGCTCGGCGGCGCCGCGGGAGGGGATGGCCATGCCCCGATCCTACCCGTCGCGCCGCTCACCGTCAGGTGCGCCCCGTCGCTGACCACCTCGACCGAGCCGACGAGATCGGTGCGAAGCACGCGCATCCCCGACACCTGGGCGAGGTGGTCGAGGGTCACCTGGTGCGGATGCCCGTAGTCGTTCCCCACGCCGTTCGAGATCAACGCCAGCCGCGGCCGGATGGCTCCCAGGAACGCGGGCGTCGTCCCTGACTCGGACCCGTGGTGGGCGACCTTGAGCAGGGTGACCGGCGCCAGATGTCCGCGTCCCGCCAGGATCGCTTCGACCGGGGCCTCGGCGTCGCCGGTGAGCAGTGCGCTGAACCCGCGGCTCTCCACGAGCACGACCAGCGAGGCGTTGTTGATGTCTCCAGCCGGTGGAGGTGCCGCCGCGTCCGACACCGACGGATAGAGCACGCTGAGCGTGGTCGTTGGGTCCAGCTGGATCCGCATCCCGGCGCGCGCGTTGACCAGCCGCGCATCGGGCTCATCGGCTGCCAGGTCAAGGAAGCGCGCGTACGCGGGGTTGGGGTAGGTCCGTCCGGCGTCGAGGACCAGCCCGACCTGGAATCGCTCGAGGACCGAGGGTAGTCCTGCGACGTGATCCTGGTGCGGATGGGTCAGCAGCACCACGTCGATCGAACGCTGCCAGAAGGGAAGCGAGTCGCCCAAGCGTTGGAGCAGCAGGTCCGGATCGGGGCCACCGTCGACCAACAGGGTGCTGCCGTCGGGAGCCTCGACCAGGATCGCGTCGCCCTGTCCGACGTCGAGCATGGTCAGGTGCAGGCGTCCATCGGGCAGTCCGGCCAGGGTGATCGTCAGCAACAGGCCGATGAACAGGCCGGCGGCCGGCGCCGGGCGTGCAAGCCATCGGCCGCTCAGACGCAAGATCCCGGGCCGCGTGGAAGCGTGGGACTCGACGAGCCCGACGCTGACGCTCGGTTCGGGAGGCGCTGCGCGACGGGAGCGCCAGGCAATGGCTGCCGCTAACCCCGGGTACCACGCAGCCCCGAACCAGGCGGGCGTGGTCATGCTCAGCGAGGCGAGCGGCAGCGCGGCAGCCATCTCCCCGGCCCCGATCATGATCCGGAGCAGCAGCCAGGCGATGCCGCCGGCTCCCCATGACAGGACGGCCCCGACCACCTCCACCGGCAACAGGGGTCCGACGGCGCCCACCACCGTCGCGATGGCCGCGGTCAGCATCACCAACGGGACGAGTGGCACCACCAGCACGTTGGCCAGGGGCGCCACCAGGGAGAGGCGGTCGAAGGTGCCGACCACGACCGGGAGGGTGGTGATCTGGGCGGCGAGGGTGAGCGAGACCGGGCCCCGAATGAACGACGGCCAGCGCGCCAGTCGTGCGTCGATGCCTGCCGCAAACAGGATCAGCCCGGCAGTCGCCAGGGTCGAGAGTTGAAAGCCCACGTCCCACAGGACCGATGGGCTGACCAGCAGCATCAGCAGTGCGGCGGCCATCAGCGCCGAGAGCGCGTGGGCGGTCGAGCCACCCAGCCGCGCCACGAGGAGAGCAGCCGCCATCAGCGCGGCCCGCACCACCGACGGCGAGGCACCGGTCAGCAGGACATAGCCGCTGATCGCGATCGCTGCGGCCAGCGCGGCGACCCACCGTCCGCCGGGTCCTCGGGCGAGGGGGGCGGTCATGGCGCCGATCAGCGAGGCCACGATGGCGATGTTCCAGCCGCTGATCGCCACCACGTGGGTCAGGCCCGCCACCGCGAAGGCATCCTCGATGTGTGGCGCGATCCCGCTCCGAACCCCCAGCACGATCCCTGCTCCGAGCGCGGCCTCTGGCTCGGGGATCACCCGCAGCAGGCCGCCCAGCAGCCACCCACGAACGCCGGCGACCCCCGCACCGATGCCGCCGCGCACGCCGACCAGGCGCGGTTCGCGGGTCAGCATCACCGCGCCGATCCCCTGTCGGGCCAGGTAGGCCCGGTAGTCGAACGTCTCGAGTTCGGGTGGCTCCTCGATCAGGCCACGGACCGCCAACTGGTCCCCCGTGGCCAGGCCCAGGGCGCGCGGAACGCGCACCTGGAGTCGACCCTGGACCGCCCTCCCGTCGGCGGGGAGGCGGAGCTCGTCCAGAACCAGGCGCTGCCACTCCCCGGCCGGCACTGGATCCTGTGCCAGGGTCCCGATCAGGGTCCGCTGCTCCGGCCCGATGAGCGCCACCAGGCTGTCCGGGCCGGTCGGCAGGGCGGTCACCGACGCGCGCCAGGACCCGAGGAGCAGCAGGCCGGCGGCCACCCCAAGCGCCGCCCCGAGGCCAGGCCGTCGCAGCAGGGCGGCCAGCAACCCGGCGCCGAAGAGTGTGCCGCCCGTCAACAGGGCGGCACGCATGGCCGCCGCGTCGGCCAACACGATCCCGAGGCACGCCCCACACAGCGCCAGGGGCAGTGCCAGGCGCCCGGCCACCGCGATCTGTGCCTAGCCGAGGGTCACGAGGTCACGGATCTTGTCCAGTTGCGAGGCGGTCATGACCTGGCGCGCCACCAGCTCGTCGAGGGTGGCGAAGGGCTCCTCCTCGCGGGCAGCGAGGATCTTCTCCACCGTCACCGGGCCGATTCCCGGCAGGGCGTCCAGCTCCTCGGGTGATGCTCCATTCAGGTCGACCAGGCCACCCTCCGGGTCCCCGCCCGCACCACCGCCGCTGCCCAGGATCGGGACGACGACCTGCTGCCCGTCACGCAGCGGCGCGGCCAGGTTGATCGCCTCGATCGCGGCCAACAGGTCAGCCGCCACGGTGTAGCCACCCGCAGCCGCGATCGCGTCGGCGACGCGGGCGCCGGCGGGAAGCCGCACGATGCCGGGTCGGGCGACCGCGCCCTCCACGTCGACCACCAGCCAACCGGTCGCGACGGGACTGGCCGCGGTTGACGCGAATGGATCGGCGAAGTGGTCAGAGGGTGTCGCGGTACCGGCGTCGAGGAGCGCTGGACCGATCAACAGGCCGCCGCCCAGCAGCAGGCTCGCGCCGGCCAGCCCAAGCGCCGCCATGCCGATCTGGTCGCGGGTCATCACCACCGAACGCCTCGCAGCGGGAGGCGAGCGCGGACGAGAGACCCTGCTGGTCCGGGAGCCGGCGTCCGGGCACTCGACGCCGGAACCCGGAAGCAGGAAGGCCAGCCTACCCGACCGCGCCTTACCCGGGGCTTACCGCCGGGTGACCACGTTGACCAGCCGTCCCCGGACCTGGATCACCCGGGCGGGCGGCTTGCCGCCCAGGAAAGCCTGCACCCGCACGCTGGCCAGGGCCAGGCGCTCGATCTCCGCAGGGGCAGTGTCGGGCCTCACCTTCAGCTTGTCGCGCAACTTGCCGTCCACCTGGACGGGCAACTCGATCATCTCCGCGGCGGCCAGCGCCGGATCGAATGCCGGCCACTCCTGGGCGTGGACGCTTCCCGGGCGGCCCCGCCGCGACCAGAGCTCCTCGGCGATGTGCGGTGCGATCGGTGCCAGCAAGAGCAGCAACGCCTGGACGGTCTCGGCGTAGTCAGCGGTCCCGGCCCTCCCCTCGTCGCGGGCCCGGGCCAGGGCGTTGGTCAGCTCCATCAGCTTGGAGATGGCGGTGTTGAAGTGGAACGCGGCGTAGTCGGAGCCCACGTCGCGGATGGTCCGATGCGCCAGCCGGCGCAGCGCGGTGCTGCTGTGGTCGACCGCAGCCGAGCCGCCGTCGGTCGCCTGGGCCACGCTCCAGACCCGCGCCAGGAAGCGGGTGATGCCCTCGATCCCCCTCGGGTCCCACGGGCCGCCCTGGTCCCATGGGCCGATGAACATCAGGAAACAGCGCACCGTGTCGGAGCCGTACCGCGCAACCAGGTCGTCGGGGTCGACCACGTTACCGCGTGACTTGCTCATGCGGTGGTGGTCGGCGCCCAGGATCTGGCCCTGATTGCGCAGCGCGGTGAAGGGCTCGTCGAAGTCAAGCAGCCCCAGGTCACGCAGCGCCTTGACGAAGAAGCGCGAATACATAAGGTGCAGCACGGCGTGCTCGGCGCCGCCGGCGTACAGGTCCACCGGCAGCCACTCCGCAACGCGTGCGGGATCCCAGGCCTGGGTGGCGTCGCGCGGCGAGCAATAGCGCAGGAAATACCAGCTCGAGTCAACGAAGGTGTCCATCGTGTCGGTCTCGCGCCGGGCGGGCTTGCCGCAGACCGGACAGGTCGATGCCAGGAAGGCAGCGTGCGACTGGAGCGGCGACACACCCGTCGGCGCGAAGTCCACGTCACGCGGCAGGATCACCGGCAGCTGGTCCTCCGGCACGGCCTGCGCCCCATGATCGGGGCAGTACACGATCGGAATCGGGGCGCCCCAGTAGCGCTGCCGGCTGACCAGCCAGTCGCGGATCTTGTAGCTGACCGCTGCCGCACCCTGCCCCCGCTCCGCCAGGCGCGCGGTGATGGACTGGATCCCTTCCGCCGCACTCATTCCGGTGAACTCCCCGGACCCGACCAGCACCTCGTCAGCGGTGTGTGGCAGGAAGGCCTCGCCATCGGGGGCCGTCCCACCCCGCGGCGCAATCACGAAGCGGATCGGCAGGTCGTAACGCCTCGCAAACGCGTAGTCGCGCTCGTCGTGCGCGGGCACGCCCATGATCGCCCCGGTCCCGTAGCCGGGCAGCACGTAGTCGGCGATCCAGATCGGGATCCGCTCAGCCGTCATCGGGTTGACCGCGTACGCCCCGATGAAGACTCCGCTGCGCTCGCGCTCGGTGCTCATCCGCTCGATCTCGGTTTCGCGCCGGGCGGTCGCGGTGTAGGCCTCCACCTCGGCGCGCCGCTCGGCGGTTGTCAGGGCGGCCACCGCGGGGTGCTCGGGCGCAAGGACCATGAACGTCGCGCCGAAGAGCGTATCGGGGCGGGTGGTAAAGACCCGGATCGGCGCGGCGCGATCAGCCTCGACCCCGAAGTCGATCTCGGCACCCTCGGAGCGGCCGATCCAGTTGGTCTGCATCAGGCGGATCGGCTCGGGCCAGTCGATCTTCGAAAAGTCGAGCAGCTCGTCCGCGTAGCGCGTGATCCGGAAGAACCACTGCTCCAGGTCGCGCTTGACGACCGGGGTCCCGCAGCGCCAGCAGTGGCGGTCCGCGCCCTCCACCTGCTCGCGGGCCAGCACCACCTGGTCCTTCGGGCACCAGTCCACCGGCGCCATCTGCTTGTAGGCGAGCCCGGCCTTGAAGAGCTGCACGAAGAGCCACTGGGTCCAGCGGTAGTACTCCGGCTCGGAGGTGACCACCTCGCGCTCCCAGTCGAAGATGGTGCCCATCGTCCGGAACTGGGCCCGCATCCGGTCCACGTTGGCCTCGGTCCAGACCGCGGGGTGAATCCCACGGTCGATCGCAGCGTTCTCGGCGGGCAGCCCGAACGAGTCGAAGCCCATTGGCAGCATCACGTTGCGGCCCTGCATCCGCAGCATCCTGGCCACCACGTCCGGCCCGGTCTCCGCATACCAGTGCCCGATGTGCAGGTCACCCGACGGGTACGGGTACATGGTCAGCAGGTAGAACTTGGGGCGCGGATCATCATCGGGGGTCCGATTCGCCCCGGCTGCCTCCCAGCGCTCCCGCCACGCGCTTTCGTAGGAGGCGGGGTCCCAGCGCTCCGTCATCGGTCAGCCTCCTGCGGGAACCAGGCCATCAGCAGCTCGTCGCGGAACGCTCCGTCCACGCGGTACTGGCGTCGCCGCACGCCCTCGCGGACGAAGCCAGCGTGCTCGTAGACCGCGATCGCGCGCGCGTTATCGGTGAAGACCGAGAGCCCCACCTTGGCCAGGCCGACTGCCTGCGCCCAGGCGGTCGCGGCACGGGTCAGCGCGCCACCGATCCCGATGTCACGCCAGCCGTGATCGATGCAGATCGACAGGTTGCCCAGGTGATCACTGACCGTGCTGCGCTCGACGCTGACCAGCACGTTGCCGACCACCTCGCCGTCCGCTTCGGCGACGAGCGCCAGCCCACCGGACTCGCGGATCAGCTCACCGATGAAGAAGGCCTCCGAGGCGTGGCTCAATGCGCTGGCCGGGGTCAGCAGCCATCGCCCCTCGGCCCGGACGGCCGCGAACAGGTCGGCCAGCGCCTGCGCGTCGCCGGGGCGCGCCGCGCGCAGCGTCCAGCGGCGTCCGTCGGCAGCGGAGTGCTGCTCCGGAATGACCTGGACTTCCCCGCGGATCGGGGTGCCGGTTCCCATCGGTCCATCCTTTGACACACAACAAGCCCCCGCTCGTCAGGACGAGGGGGGCTCCCATCGTGGTACCACCTGAACTTGACCGATATGGAGTGGTGGAGCTAGGGGGACTCGAACCCCCGACCCCCTGCATGCCATGCAGGTGCTCTCCCAGCTGAGCTACAGCCCCACGATCGGTCCGCTCATCGGCGCTGCTATCGGACGCCATCCCGGCTCCGGCTGAGGACCGTCCCGCGGGTTGCGCGCTAGTCGTTCACCGGGCTGCTCGGCGGGTGAGTTCGGCCGATCCGTTCCGCCGGCTCACACCATTCCCGGCTCGCTGTGGAACGAGGCTCGCGCCTACTGCTCCCGCGTCATCGCGTTCGGGCGGGAGGATAGCACAGGCACGCTCAGCCGCCGGGCGTAGGCCCCGGTTCGGGAACCGCCGCGAAGACCTCGCGCAGCCGCTTCAGCCCGACCTCCAGCTCCGCCGCGCCGGCCGAGGCGATCATCCCCTCCAGCGCGATCAGGATCGGGTTCTCGGCCTTCACCGTGGCGGCCACGGTGAGTTGGGTACCGCCGGCGTCTCCGGGTGCCAGGTCCGCGGTGACGGTCACCGCGAAGCCGCTGGCCGAGGTGCTCAGCGACAGCCGGCGGTCGGGCGTGTACTCGCTCACGGTGAGGGTTACCGCCACCGACTGGCCCATCAGATCGCGGATGACATTCGCGGTCGAGCCCTCGATTGTTGGCGGGGGAGTCAGGCGCTCGACCACGCGGATCCCCGGCTGCCAGCGCGGCAAATTGTCCGGGTCGGCCAGGAAGGCGAAGACCTGCGGCGGGTCGGCGCTGAGATGGGTGGCACGTTCCAGGCGTTGCATCTGGCCCAACCCTACCCGAAAGCGCGGGTGGCGCTGGCTTCCGAGGCGGGACGGGGACCGCGTATGCTGCATTCGACCACTTTCGCCCGAGGCCATCGCCATGCCCCGCCGGTCGACACCCGCCCTGCTCCTCGCTACCGCCCTGCTGGCCGCTTGCGGCAACGCTGCGCTCACCGATCCGAAGGAGATCGTGCTCCGCGGCCTGGAGGCGACCACGGACCTGGCCAGCTTCCATCTCGAGGCGACGGTGGACGGCGAGGTCATCCTGCCCGGCAGCGAGGGGACCATCACCCTGGCTGGGACCACCTTTGAGGGCGACATCAACGTCACCGATGAGGAGGCGTACCTCAGCTTCGCGGTCCCGGCCTTCCTGGGCCTGACGGGAGAGTTGATCCTGCTCGGCAACGAGGGTTTCGTGCGGCTCAGCCTGATGGGGGACAAGTGGTTTCGCACCGATCCGACCTCGGCCGAGCCGTCACCGTCTCCCTCGGCCGACCCGATGGACGAACTCCGCGCGCTGCTCGACAAGGAAGGGGTTGTGGCGACCAAGCTCGAGGACGTGGCCTGCGGCGAACGACAGTGCTACCAGGTCCAGTTGACCATCCCGGCCGAGGTACTGCGCGAGATGGAGGCCAGCGCCAGCCCCGATCCGCTGGCCTCGCCCGGCGACGACCCGATGGACATGATCGGCGAGACGCTGGTGCTGACCCTGCTCTTCGACCGCGACAACCTGTATCTGACCGAGGTCTCGACCAGCGTCGACAATCCCGAGAGCGGCACCTTCAGCCTGACCCTGACCCTGAGCGCGTTCGGCGAGCCGGTGACGATCAGCCCGCCGCCGGCCGACCAGGTCGAAGAGAGCGGCTTCGAGTTCCCGTTCGGAGAGTGAGGGCGCGCGCATGAGACTTCGCGCCACGATCCAGGGAGCGGGCAGGAACGCTGCCGGGATCCTGATCCCCGACGAGTTCGTCTCGGCCCTCGGGCCGAGCCGGCGCCCCGCGGTGCGGGTCACCATCGGGGAATACAGTGGTGGCTCGGATTGGGGTGTCCGGCGAGGTTGAGGCGGTTGGGGGCGTTGGCATCATGGACCTCAGAGACGGATCCAGCGTGCTGAGCGATCCTGCAGCCGAGATCTTCGACCTCTACGGCAGCGGTTGATGCGCGGAGGACTGGTGGTCCGCATCTCACAGTATGCGAACCATCCGGTGGGCACCGTGGACTGCACGATGGCCTTGGACGTCCTCCGCCGGCCGCCTAAGCAGGCGGTGTGAGCGTCTGCCGAGCGGAGCCCTCGCCCGGTCGGCTCGGATGTCCGAACTCGGATCGGCGGAGAA
>JBKJYH010000027.1:0-7400 GCA_046715765.1 Candidatus Limnocylindria bacterium | reverse complement strand
CTGGCCGGTCCGGTTCGAGGGTACAGCGGCGACTGGTGGGTCGACGCGTAGCACAGGTCGGGATCCGCATCGAAGATGGCCTGGGTTCCGTCGCCGTGGTGCACGTCCCAGTCGAGGACCGCGATTCGTCGGGCCAGCCCCTCGGCGCGCAGCGCGGCGACCGCCAGCGCGATGTTGTTCAGCAGGCAGAATCCTCCTGCACGTTGCGCTCCAGCATGGTGTCCAGGCGGGCGGACCACGGCAAACGCCACCGCGGCTTCGCCCCGCGCCACGGCCAACGCCGCGGCGATGCTGGCCCCCGCCGCGAGCCGAGCAGCACGCATCGAGCCCGGTCCGAGGTAGGTGTCGGGGTCGAGCCAGCCCCCTCCGCGCTGCTCCACTGCATCGAGGGAGGCGATGTGGGCCATCGGGTGGACCCGGGTGAGGGCCGAGCCTGCTGCCGGTTCGGGACTGGCGGTCAGCAGGTCGGCCGACGAAGCGCGTGCCGCGTCGGTGACCCCGGCACGCACCGCAGCCAGCCGCTCGGGACGCTCAGGGTGATCCGGTGGCCGATGCAACGCCATGTCGGGGTGGGTCAGCAGCATGACCCGCTGCCTGGCGCTTTCGCCCATCGGTCAGTGCCGAGTGGCGCGTATGACCAGCAGCGAGGCTTCGAAGAGGAGGTACATCACGGTCGACAGGATCAGCGGGGAGATCGGGTCGCCCCCTGGCGTCAGCACGACGGCGAGCAGGACGATGCTGAGTACCGCCCAGCGACGCGACCCGGCAAGGCGCGGATAGCTGAGCACCCCTACGCGTGCCAGGCCGATCAGCACGATCGGGAACTCCAGGATGATCCCAAAGCCGAGCAGCATGGTGGTCACGAACCCGATGTAGCCGTCGATCGTGAGCAGCGGCTCAAGCCCCGGGCGGGCAAAGCCGAGCAGGAAGGTGAGCGCGTATGGGATGACCATGTACCCGACCGTGATCCCGGTGGCGAAGAGCAGGACCGCGCCGAGCATCACGGGCCAGACGAAGCGTCGCTCGGCGGGGAGCAGGCCGGGGGTCACGAAGCGCCAGACCTGGAACAGGATCACCGGCATGCCGAGCGCGATCCCGCCGAATCCGGCGATCTTGAGTTGTGCCGAGAACGCGTCGGCCGGATTCGTGAAGTAGATGGTGTCGTACTCATTCGGCAGGGGCGCACGCAGCAGGTCGAGGATTGCGCCGGCGAAGAAGAGCGTGGCAATGGCGCCGACCAGGATCGCGACGACCACGATGATCACCCGGCGGCGCAACTCCTCGAGGTGCTCGACCAGGGTCATGGTCGGCGATTCACGGGTCACCGCGGTGCTCGTTCCCCGGCTCACTGGCGGGCGGCGCGTCGGCGCCGGTCAGGTAGCGCTGGAGTCGGTGTCGGTGGGGGCCGGCGCGGCACCGGAATCGGCCGCTGGGCTCGGCGGCTGAGGCTTGCGACGGGCTTCGCCGCGCAGCCCGTCCTCGAGGTCGCTCGAGGCCTTGCGGAACTCCCGGATGCCCTTCCCGATGGCGTTGCCGATGTCGGGCAGCTTGCCGGGGCCGAACAGGACCAGCACCAGGAAGAGCACCACGAGCAGTTCAGGCAATCCGATGGGACCCATGTCGATCTGGCTCTCCTGCGACGAGCCCGCGCCGTGGCGGCGGGTCAGGGCGAGAGTCTAGCACCGGCCGCCATCATCGCCGCGCGCCAATGCTCGGCCGCAGCCCCGGCGGCCGGCTGCCAGTCGGCGCCACGCGATGCGCCGGAGATGGCGCGCGACAGGTTGACGAGGCCCGGCGCGGCGGTTCCGTGGCAGGTCAGCACTGCGGCCTGCAGGTCGCCGCCCTGCGCACCCACCCCCGGAACCAGGAAGCCCGGGCCTGGCACCCGCGTCCGCAGTGCGTGCAACTCGGCCGCCGCAGTCGCGCCCACCACCAACCCGACCCGGCCATCGGGCCAGCGTCGGGCGGCCCAGTCGGCGACAGCGGTCGACACAGAGCGGCCGCCGACGTCCAGGTCCTGGAGGCGTCCGGCACTCGGATTCGAGGTCCGGGTCAGCAGGTAGACGAGGCGGTCCGGGTGGGCCAGGAATGGCTCGACCGCGTCTTCGCCAAGGTAAGGCGACAGGGTGACGGCGTCCGCCCCAAGGCGTCCGAAGATCGCCTCCGCGTACCGTTCGGCACTGGGCCCGATGTCGCCGCGCTTCGCGTCCAGGATCACGAGCAGCTCGGCCGGAACGTCGCGTCGCAGGCGCTCCAGGACGGCCCAGCCCGCCGATCCCCACGCCTCGTAGAAGGCGACGTTCAGCTTGATGGCCGCGGCGTGTGGGGCGGCGGCCTCCAGCACGCCGCGCGCGAAGCGCTCGATCCCCTGCACCGTGCGCGGCAATTCGTCGGGGAGGGAGTCGGGGTGGGGGTCGATCCCCACGCAGAGTGGGGCGCCGGTGCTGGTGACCCGGTTGCGAAGGCGCTCCAGCGGCGTTGACCCGGTCATCCGACCGCCACCCGGTCCACGCTGACACGACCGCGCTCGCGAGCGCGGAGCGGGCTGTCGGCCGCCTCGGCCCAGTCGAGCAACCGCAGTCGGAGCCGTGGCTGCCCGTTGAACGAGTCACGTTGCAGGGAACCCACCACGTCAAGCAGGCCGTCCGCCACGGGCAGCGCGCGATCCGAGGGAACACCGAAGGCGATCGCGTCGAACACCCCCGCACCGCGCTGGAGTCGCATGGCGATGTGCTGCCCATTCGCCCCGACGCGTCGCGCACTGGCCAGTCGCAGGCCGGTCACTGCCAGCACCGGTTCGGTGTGGCCGGGACCAAACGGCGCTAGCCGCGCCAGTTCGGCATCCAGCGCCCAGCCCAGGTAGCGGGCGGGCAGCACCAGGTCCACCAGCAACTGGCCCGGTCGCGCCATCTCCGCACCTCGGTCGCCGGGAAAGGGACGGGGCAGCGAGCCCAGGGCAGCCACGAACGCGGGCCAATCTGGCTCATGCAGGCTGAAGCCGCCGGCCGCGGCGTGCCCGCCGCGCCGGGTGAGGAGCGCAGCGCATGCCTCGAGCGCGGCGGCGGCGTGAAAGTCGGACGGGGCGCGGATCGAGCCGCGCACCTCGTCGCCGACCAGGGTTGCGGCGGCCACCGGCCGCGCGAGGTCATCGGTGAGTCGTGCGGCGACCAACCCGACCAGTCCGGGCAGCCAATCGTCGTGGCGCAGGGCGAGTGCGCCCGTGCCGGTGGCTGCGGCGACGAGCTCTCGGGCCGCCAGCAGGGCAGACGCGGTGAGTTCCTGGCGGGAGCGGTGGGTCACCTCCACGGCCGTCAACAGGATCGCAACCCGGTCGGGATCAGTTTCGAGGAGCAGCTCGATAGCCTCGTCGGCATCGGCCAATCGCCCGACCGCATTGAGACGGGGAGCCACCCCGAAGGCCAGGTCCCGCGCGGTCGGGTGTCGTGGATCCTCGGCCGCGCGGGCCAAAAGCGCGCGGAGGCCGGGGCTCACCGCGTCGGGCATCTCGGCCAGCCCGAGCCGCACGATCACCCGGCTCTCGCCGGTCATGGGTGCCATGTCCGCGATGCTGCCGATGGCGGCCAGGGCCGCCAGCCCCGCCGCCGGGGCGGCGTGGCGTTCGAGCAGGGCGACCGCGAGCTTGTAGGCGATGCCCGCGCCGGTGAGGTCCGGGTCGGGGTAGTCGCAGTCCGCGCGGCGCGGGTCGACCACGGCCACCGCGCTTGGCAACCGATCGGGTGGCAGGTGGTGGTCGGTGATCACCACGTCGAGCCCCAGGGCGCTGGCGGCGTCCACCTCGGCCGCGTTGCTGATCCCGCAGTCGACCGTGATGACCAGCCCGACACCCTGCTCGTGCAGTCGGGTCAGCCCGGCGACCGAGAGACCGTAGCCCTCGGCCAGGCGGGACGGCACGAATCGCATCGGATCTGCGCCCAGGCGGCGCAGGGCGCTGACCCAGATCGCGACCGCGGTCATCCCGTCGGCGTCGTAATCGCCCCAGATCGCAATCCGCTCGCCGGCGGCCAGGGCGGCATCCACCCGGACCAGGGCGCGCTCGGCATCGGTCATCAGACTGACGTCGTGGAGGCCGTCCGGGCCGGCGTCCAGGAACGCGCCGATTGCGGCGTCGTCGCGGAAGCCGCGTCGGGCAAGCAGGGTCGCCACCGGCGCGCTGAAGCCGGTGAGCATGGGGGGCGTCAGGATCGGTTCAGGAAGGACCCAGTTCAGGCGGGGAGGGGGCACCCGGCCATGGTAGCCGCGGGCGCTTATCCCCGGGTTAGCGGCTGGCTACCGGGCGGGGCGGGTTGGGGCAGCGCGGCGTGCCCTCCGCGCGGTGTCCCACTCGTGCCAGGTGACCAGCAGCTGGCTCGCATTGAAGATCGACGAGTAGGTCCCGCTGATGATCCCGATCAACAGCGCCAGGGTGAAGGTGCGGATGGTGGCAGGCCCCAGGAGCAGCAGCGCGGTGAGGGTCACGACCACGGTCAGGCTGGTGTTGATCGATCGACCGATGGTCTGCAGGATCGAGTGGTTGACGATGGCGCCGAACGGCTCGGCGGAATGGCGGATCCGGTTCTCGCGGATCCGGTCGAAGACCACGATCGTGTCGTGGACGCTGAAGCCGATGACGGTCAGCAGCGCGGTCACGAACAGGGCATCGAACTCGAGCCCGAAGAAGTAGCCGAGCATCGCAAAGATCCCCACCACCACGATCACGTCGTGCAGCAGGGCCACGATCGCGGCGGTGCCGAAGCGGAAGCCGAAGCGGAGCCACAGGTAGAACAGGATGAAGATCTCGCCGACCCCGATCAGGATGATCGAGGACCGGATCAGCTCCGAGCCGATGACCGGCCCGACGGTCGTCACCGAACGTGGCTCTCCCGCGCCGAAGCGATCAGCGAGTTCGGCACGGAGGTCGTCGAACGGGGTGTCGGCGATGAACGGGACCGGGGTGGGCGATGGGCTGGGGGTCGGGGTGGCGCTCGGCGTCGGGCTCGGGCTTGGCGAGCGCGTCGGGCGCGGGGTGGGGGTCGGCGTTGGGCTGGGCGATGGAGTCGGACTCGGCGTGTCACTGGGGTTGGGAGTGGGAGACGGCGAGGCGGTCGGGCTGGCCGTCGGGCTGGCTGACGCCGTCGGCGTTGGCAGCGGGGTGGGGATCGGGGTCGGGGGCGGGAGCAGGTCGATCGGATCGGTCCGGATCTCGAGGAAGCCGGCCCCGGCGTCCCGCACGATGGCCTCGGGGTGGCCCAACTCGACCAGCGCGGCGTGTACCTCGTCGGCGGTGGGACTCGACTCGAACCGCACCTGCCAGACCGTCCCGCCGGTGAAGTCAACCGACGGCTTCAACCCGCCGATGGCGATGAAGATCAATCCGGGGATGGTGATCAGCGCGCTGAACGCGAAGTACCAGTTCCGCTTGCCGACGATGTCCCACATCTCGCTATCGCTCCACGTGGTACAGCTCGAGGCGCCGACCGCGCTCCGTGCGAACCACCATCCGCAGCAGGGTGCGGGTGACGGTGACCGCGCTGAACATGGAGATCAGCACGCCCAGGATCAGGACCAGGGCAAAGCCGCGCACCACGGCGCTGCCCAACCAGTACAGCCAGAAGGCGACCAGCAGCGAGCTGACGTTCGAGTCGAGGATGCTCGACCAGGCGCGGTTGAACCCGGCCTCGATCGCGGGGCCGAGCGTCTTGCCGGCACGGATCTCCTCTTTCATGCGCTCGAAGATGAGGATGTTGGCATCCACCGCCATCCCGATCGACAGGATGAAGGCCGCGACTCCGGCCAGGGTGAGCGTCACCCCGAGCAGCCGGAAGATGGCATACGAGGTCAGCGTGTACACGATCAGCGCGCTCGCGGCCAGGACCCCGGGCAGGCGGTAGTGGGCGATCATGAACAGGAGCACCAGCAGCAGGCCGACCGCGCCGGCGGCCAGCGCCTGGATCAGGAAGTCCCGACCCAGGGTCGGTTGGACCACGTCCACGCCCTGCTCGGACAGGGAGACCGGCAGCGCACCGAAGCGCAGGGTGTTGTACAGGTTGGTGCGCTCGACCTCCGCCGCCTCGCCGCTCCCCACCGTGATCACGGTCTGACCGTTGCAGATCGCGCTCTGGACCGTGGGAGTGGTGTAGATCTGTCCGTCGAGGGCGATCGGGCCGGGGCGGTTGACGTTCGCCCCGGTGAAGCTGCACCAGATCGCGGATGCTTCGGAGCGCAGGGTGAAGATCACGCCCAGGCGCCCGCTCTGGCTGTCCGGGGCCACGCTCCCGGGGTCGATCTGGCCGCCGTCGAACAGCACGCCGACCAACCCCGCCGCGACGAGCGGACCGATGTCATCGCCGACGTTGAGGGTCTGTCCGCGCGGGTCGATGAACTGGAGCTGCCCGGTCGAGCCGACCAGGGAGCGGACCTGGTCCTCGTTCGAGACGCCGGGAATCTCCACCACGATCCGGCGCTGGCCGTCGCCGCTGATCTCGGTGCGGACCTGCGGCTCACTGACCCCGATCCCGCTGACCCGGCGCTCGATGATGCTGCGCGCGGTTTCGAGCTGGGTGTCGGTGACCGCCTGTCCCGGCGCGGCCTGGACCGCCAGGGTGACCCGGATGCCGCCCTGCAGGTCAAGCCCGAGGGTGGTCTTCAGTTCGCGCCCGAACAGGTCATTGGGAAGCCACGACCAGTCCAGCGTTCCGCGCGGGAGGTCGATGAAGATCGCCAACACCAGGGTGACGAGGATCAGCCAGGGAGCGAAGCGGCGCCGGGTCATGCGTCGGCCAGGTGATCCTCTCGATGGGGCGATGAGCCGCCGGCTCGGGCGGCGATGCGGCGCTCGATCGGCAGACATGGCGCACGCCGCGCTTCCGCGGCGGGCCGGGTCAGTATAGGCAGGCCCCGGAGGAGTGGCAAGGATGCGGGCGTCAGGCGAGCATCTCCTCGCGGGAGAGGTGGAGCTTCAATCGCTCGGCGAGGGCTCGCGAGATCCCGGGCGTCGCGGCGAGCTCCTCGACGCTGGCCGCGCGCACCGCTCGCAGGCTCCCGAATCGCGTGAGCAGCGCCTTGCGCCGTGTTGGACCGATCCCCTCGATCTCATCGAAGGCCGAGGCAAGCGCACGACGGCCGCGCACCTCGCGGTGGTAGGTGATCGCGAAGCGATGTGCCTCGTCCCGGATGCGCTGGACAAGGTACAGCCCCTGGCTGGCGGCCGCCAGCCGAATCGGCTCGGCCTGCCCGGGCACGAACAACTCCTCCAGGCGCTTGGCCAACCCGGCGATTGGCAGCTCGCCCAGGCCCAGCTCGGCCAACTCCCCCACCGCCGCCGAGAGCTGTCCCCTGCCGCCGTCCACGATCACCAGGTCCGGCAAGGCCCAGCCCGGTTCGCGGGCGGGCTCGTCCTCCGG
>JBKJYH010000026.1:0-5874 GCA_046715765.1 Candidatus Limnocylindria bacterium | reverse complement strand
GGGCCCCGGCCCCAACCGCCCGCTGTAAAGACTGCCGCGCCGAGGGGTGTTCCCGCGGGCGCGTCAGCCGATCAAACTGAGGGGATCTGGCAGCGGTTCACGTCGGGCAGAACCCGGACGCGCCGCAGCAACCCGACGAGCTAGGCGCCTGTTTCCTGTTCGGGGGTAACAACCGGGTCGGCGCTGACTCGACGGCGTGCCGGGATCGGAGCGACCGGGGAGGCAGGCGCCACCTCAACGGCAGGCGCCATCTCCGGCTCGCTGCTCGCATCGCGCTGGAAGATGGGCATCCAGTCGGAGGCGTTGCCCGCGATGGTGCGGGCGCGCTGCGCCGTTTCGCGAGCGGTGACCTTGGCCCGGTCCGCCGCGTCACGGGCAACCACCGCCAGGTCCTGACGAACCTGCCGGCCGGCCTTGGGAGTGGCCAAGAGCGCGGCAACTGCGCCGGCCAGCACACCGGCCACCAGACCGAGCAGCAAGGCGCCCCAGCGGCCCGTCTTGCGGCGCGGCTCGACGGTCGTGCCACCTACCGCCAGAGCTGCAGCCTCGCGCGCCATGGGCACGGCGGCGGCCAGCCCCGCCAGGTTGGTGCGCTGCTGCCAGAGGCCGCGCAGGCCGGGCTGGAGCTGCTGACGCCAGGTCAGGCGGCCCCACTCCGCAGCATCGCGACCGGCGAGCTGGGCGGCCTTCGCCGCTTCCCGGCGGACGGGCGCGGAGTCGCGCCACGCGTCTCCGGCGCGCTTCGAAATGATCTCGCTGAACTCACCCATTGACGCCGCGATCTCGCGGCCGCGCTGGGCGATTTGATCCAGGGCTTCCGCCCCGGGCTTGCTTTCGATGGTCATCATGACCTCCTGCTTCGGCTCCGTCGGGCGGGTGACGTGCTGTCCGGCAAGTATGGCACCGCTGGCGGCATCCCGCCCGACACGGCCCCGGAACGGCGGGCTCGGCTGCCAACCGGCCGCTGTGATCGGTGCCCTCGCCGTCCCGGGCGAGATGCCTGGCTGAGGGTGGCATGGCCGCGCTGATCAGCCCCTTACCGCGGGCTTAGCGGACCACCTGCATATACTCGGATGGTGACGATTGGCGATCCCGGATCCGGCTTCCTGTCGCTGGGGCAGATCACTCCCCGGACCATTGCCAGGAGGGCAGCGACCCACGGCACCCTCCAGCGCACCCTGCTGGTGCACGGGCCGGCCGGGTCGGGCAAGGGCGCCTTCGTGGACGACCTGTTGGCGCTCCTCTTCTGCACCCAGGCAGATCGGGAAGGACGCCCCTGCAACGCGTGTCGGGGGTGCCGCGACGCGCGCCGCCGGACCCATTCAGACCTGCTGATCGGCGGCCCGGACCGCTGGCGTGAGCTGCGTTCCTCGACCGAGAGCCAGGTCGCCACCGCCCGCGGCTGGCTGCTGGAGAGCGCCGGCGCGCCGCTCCAGGCCGAGCGCCGGGTGATCCTGGTGGAGGGTGTGGATCGGGCCAACGAGCAGATCCAGAACGTGCTGCTCAAGGCACTCGAGGAGCCGGGCGAGCGCCAGATGTTCATCCTGGTCGCCGAGGATCCGGCTCGGCTGCTGCCAACCATCAGGTCGCGCAGCCAGCCACTCCGGATAGGGCCCGTGCCGCGGGCAGACCTGGCCGCCTGGCTGGTCGATCGAGAGCGGGTACTCCCCGACCAGGCGGAGACCCTGGCCCGCCTGTCCGACGGCCTGATCGGGACCGCGGTCCGGTTCGTTCGGCAGCCTGAACTGCTCGCCTGGCGACGCCGCACCCAGGCCGAGTTGCTCGATCTGCTGGAGCGCGGCTCCGCCGACCGATTCGCCGCGGCCCGCGATCTGCTCGAGCATGCGGCGCGGTTGGTCGTGACCCCGTCCGCCGACGAGGAGTCCACCGAGGCCGACGAATCCGCACGGACGCCGAGCAGCCAATTGCGGGACGCCGCCGTCCTGGTGGTCGAGGTCTGGACCGAGCTCACTCGCGACCTGCTGATGGCAGCCGTCGGCCAGCTGCAGTTGGCTCGCTCGGCCGATCTGCACGAGACCCTGGAGGCGATGGCCCAGCGCTGCTCACCGCCCGAACTGCGCCGAATGGTCGAGCAGCTCGAACGGATCGCCGAGGGACTGCGCCAGAGCGCCGCCCCGCGCCTCGCGCTGGAACGCGCCATGCTGGGCTGGCCGCGGCTGGCTGCCGCCGGTCACTGATGTCGGTCGAAGCTGCACCGGTCCGCCTACACGCGCGGGTCTTCGGCCGGGTGCAGGGCGTTGGTTACCGCTACTGGGTGATGCGCCGCGCGGCCGCCGACGGCCTGACCGGCTGGGTCATGAACCTCCCCGATGAGCGCAGCGTCGAACTCACGGCGGAGGGTGACGCATCCGCGATCGACGCGCTGGAACGAGCGCTGTGGATTGGGCCGGCCGGCGCACGGGTCGACGGGGTCGAAGCCACCCGTGCTCCTGCCAGCGGCGAGTACCACCGCTTCTCGTCGAGTCGGCCGTGAACTGGCGAGCCATCGGCTGCGGCCTGGCGGCCGCGATCGTGTTCGTGGGGTTGGGGCTGTGGGCCATGTCGCTCGCCTTCGAGCGTTCGGTCGGCTGCACGCCGTTGTTGGTCTGGCAGGGCTCCGCCTATCGGTCCAGTGGCGCCGCGTCCGATGAGGTGCGCCTGCCGTCGGGCGAGGCTGCGGAGGTGATTGGGGTGGCCACCGTCGGGCTCACCACGCGGACCGTGTACGGCCCGCCCGGAAGTGCCGCGAGCCCGGGGCCGGAGCCACCAGGGAGCCTCGCCCCGGTCGAGCCGCCGGCCGAGCTTGCGCTCGATTGCGCCGACGGAACCTTCCAGGCCTACCAGCGCGACGAAAGCCTCTAGGGACCGACCTCAGCCAGCTCGCAGCCGTTCCTCGGTCGCCAAGGCGAAGCGATCGGTCATGCCCGCTACGTAGTCGACCGCCTGGACGACGAGGGGCGCGGCGTGCTCGCGGTAGGTATCGGGGATCTGCTCGGGATGCGCCAGGTGGTGGTCCACCAGGGCGCGGATGGTGGCGATCGCCGATTCGTGCTGCGCGCGCCAGACCGGGGCGAGGTAGACCCGCTCGAACATGAAGTCGCGCAGTTGGTGCATGACGGCCAGGGTCGGCTGGTCCATGGCCACCACGCCCGCTTCAAGCGAGTGGTCGACCACCGCGCCGATCATCTCGCGCACCCAGGCCTTCCCCGGCTCGCCGAAACGGGCGGTCACGCCGGAGGGAAAGGAGTCGGGCCGCAGGGCGCCGGCGCGCATCGCGTCGAGCGCGTCATGGGCCAGGTACGCGATCCGATCCGCGTATCGGACGCAGAAGGCTTCCGGGCTGACCGGCGGCGGCCGGATCTTCCACGAGTGGGCCCGGATCCCGTCGCGCACCTCCCAGCTCAGGTTGAGGTCCTCCAGCACCTCCACGATCCGAACGCTCTGCGCGGCGTGGTGCCAGCCATCGGGCGGGAAGTAGGGCGACAGCGCCTCCTCGCCGGTGTGGCCGAATGGAGTGTGACCCACGTCGTGGCCCAGCGCGATCGCCTCGGCCAGCGGCTCGTTGAGGGCGAGGGCGGCAGCGAGCGAACTGGCGATCTGGCTGACCTGCAGGGTGTGGGTCAGGCGGGTGACAAAGTGGTCACCCTCCGGGTTCAGGAAGACCTGGGTCTTGTGCTTCAACCGGCGGAAGGCCTTGGCGTGCACGATCCGATCCCGATCCCGCTCGAACGCGGTCCGATACGGATCCGGCTCCTCCGGCCGGTTGCGGCCACGACTCGCGCCCGAGCGAGTGGCGATCGGCGACAGCCGCAATTCCTCGTCCTCGCGGGCGAGGCGGTCACGTCGGATCAGGCCCGGCATGGCCCGATGATGCCGGATGCGCTGTCCGGTGGTGCCGCCAGCCTGCGCATCGGGCAGGGCTCGGCCACAATTCAGCGGCGACCAGATCGATCAACCGCACCAATCCGCGCCGCATCGTGGCTGCCACGGTCGCCGCGCTGCTGCTTGTCTGCGCGGCACCTGCTCGGCCGATGGCCCCGCCCGATCAGGTCAGGACCGAGGTCACCGAAGTGTCGGGCGCGGTGGACGGCACGCGGGACTTCGCCCTGCCGCCCGGGACGAGCCACATCGCCATCCACTGGCTCGGCCAGCCGGATGCGGTCGTATCGGCGGCGTTGAGCCCGGACGGGGAGATCTTCGCGCCGACGGCCAGGGTCGAACTGGACGAGATCGGTGCGGCGCGCGGAGACGGGGAGACGTACGGGGTCGTGATGGCGATTCCCGGAATCCGGGTAGTCCGAGTCAGCGCCGACAGGCCGCTGGCGCGGGTGTCGGTGGTTGCCATGGACACGATCGGGATGCCTATCGGTGGCGGAGCCTCGGCCCGGGGTGCGACCAGCATCCCGGCGGTCATCCCGCGCAGCGGTTGGGGGGCCGATGAGTCCTTTCGCTTCGACGACGCCGGTGACGAGATCTGGGCCAGGGAGTTCTTCCCGCTCCAGAAGCTGGTGGTGCATCACACCGCCGGTATCAACCACGACCCCGATCCGGTGGCCACCATCCAGGCGATCTACTACTACCACGCGGTGACCCAGGAATGGGGAGACATCGGGTACCAGTACCTGATCGACGAAGCAGGGAACGTGTACGAGGGCCGCGCCTCGCGCGACTACTGGAACGGCGCCAGCCCGACCGCCAACAATGCAGCCGGGATGGTGGTGGCGGGCGGGCACGCCAGGAACCAGAACCCGGGCAGCATGGCCATTGCGCTGCTCGGCACCTTCGACGACCAGCCACCGACCGCGGCCGCGCGCGCGTCGCTGATTCGGATGCTGGCGTGGGCTTCGGCGACGTACGGCATCGACCCGACCGGGCGTGGCCCATACCGGAACCCGGTGACCGGGCTGACCCGGGAGGTGGCCAACATCGCGGGCCATCGCGACTACAACGCGACCGGCTGTCCGGGATCGGTCCTGTACGCCCTGTTGCCGATCATGCGCCGGCAGGTTGCCGCGCGGGTAAACGAGTGGCCCGGCGACGCCTTCAACCCGGCCCGGACGCTCTCGTTGGCCGCCGGGACATACATTGGACACCGCTTCAGCCGGTTCGGTGCCCTGGTCGCCTCGAAGGAGGTCACGCTCTCACGCAATTCCTCGGCGCCCACCGCTCAGCGCGCTGCGGTCCCTGGCCAGCCCGGCAACTGGTACCTCATCACCGCGGGCGTGCTGGCCGGGTACTGGATTCCGGCATCGCCCAGAACCACCCTGAATGGTCTCCCGCCCCAACCCACCATCGAGCCCTACCTCCCGTCCCGTCCGCTCACCCTTGCGGCCGGCACCTACCTCGGGCATCGGTTCGATTCCTTCGGCGCGGTCACCGCCACCGCATCCCAGACCCTGACCGGCGACCTGCTGTTGTGGACCGCCAAGAAGGGAACCATCCCCAACCAGGACGGGAACTGGTACTACATCGGCCACGGGTTCTGGGACGGGTACTGGATCCCCGAGTCCGCGGCCACCTCGCTGGGCGATCCGGCCCCGCCACCGCCGCCACCGATCGCGATCTACGAGCCGCCTCGCACCATCACCTTCAGCGCAGGCACCTGGGTGGGCTGGAGGTTCAATGCCTTCGGCGTCCCCGCCGCCTCCAAGGAGTACACGCTGGGGGCTCGCTCGTCGGCGTCGGCCAGCCGCAAGGCCACCATCCCGAATCAGAACGGCACCTGGTACTACATTGCCGACGGAGTGTGGGCCGACTACTGGATCGCCCTTCAACCAGGCATCGCCCTCGCCACCCTAGCGACTGGCCCGCTACCCGGCGACCGGTAGCCCGCTGTTGCCGCGGTTGCGAACGGATTGGCGCGCCGGACAGGAG
>JBKJYH010000025.1:0-16926 GCA_046715765.1 Candidatus Limnocylindria bacterium | reverse complement strand
TGTTTCTGCGGGGTCCCCGCGGGGGGAACCCCGGCGGGGCGGGTCTGGCTTTCCCGCGGCGGTGGGGCGCGGGGACCGGGGGCGGGGTGGGGGGGTCGCTGCCGCGTCATCAGGCGTGGCCCCCTTCGCTTCTGCCGCGGGAGCGTCTGCCCGGGCGCGGGATCGACGCGGCTTGGCAGCCGTTGCCGATGCCACGGCCGTCTCCTCCGTCGGCGCCTGGGCCTCGGGGGTACCTGTCGGCTTCGTCCGGGCGCGGGATCGACGCGGCTTCTCGGCTGGCATCCCGAGTTCCGCAAGCGCCTCGGCATCGGCCTCCTCAAACGTGATCACCGCTTCAGGTTCCGCCTGCGCAGTCATGCCGAACTCGTCATCGGTTTGCCCGATCTGGGAGATGTCATCGAACTCGGTCCAGCCGATCTCGGGACTCTCGGCGGGCTCGCCACTGTCGAGCAGCGTGCCCTCCTCGCGGCCGCGGCTCCGACCACGACCCCGCCCACCGCGGCGACGCCGCTTGTGCTTCAGTTCGGCCCCCGGCTCGCCGGCAGCCGTGGCGTCCACCGCCGCAGGAGCGGCAATCGGCTCGGTCGCGGGCTGGTCGGCACTCGTCGGCTCGGCGGCCACCCGGCCGCGGCCACGCCCGCGAGCGCGAGCGGCTGGTCGCCCCTCGGCGCCTCCCCGTAGGGCGGCAAGGGCGGCTGCGGCCACGCCCGCCGGCGCCTCGCGAAAGCCGAATTCGGGCGTGACCTCCTTGGCGGGCATCGGTGGCGCGCTCATCACCTTGTCGGCATCCTTGCCGCGGCCGATGCCGATGATCTTCATGATGTCGATGAACTCGTCGGCCACCGCGATCAGGTCCGAGCTGGTGTTGGGTCGGAAGCTGATCACCTCGCAACGGACGCCCTTGTCCTGCAGGGCGCGGATGGCTGGCGCGAAGTCGCCGTCGCCCGAGACGATGACCGCGATGTCCATCCGATCGGCCAGGCGGAAGATGTCGACCACCAGCTCGATGTCGAGGTTGGCCTTGACCCGCCCGTCGCCGAACTTGCGGATGTCCTTGTGGACGACCTTGTAGCCGTTCTTGTTGAGGAAGTCGATGAATTTGCGCTGGTTCTCATTCTCCGGGTCGAGGCCGGAGTAGGCGTAGGCGCGGATCAGGTCGCGCCCCTTGGTCGCGGCCTTGAGCAGGGCGACGTAGTCCACGTCGACCTCCAGCCCGCGAGCGGAGTAATAGAGGTTGGCCACGTCCACGAAGACGCCCACGTTCTTGGTCAAAAGTGTTCTCCTGTGTCAATCCGATGGCGGCACATGCACCAACGTCCCGGCCCGGCGCACCGCCGGCCGACCGAGTGGTCAGCCGATGGCGCGACTCAGCAGCGCCCCCTGCCGCTCGAACCCGGCCCGCGCAAAGAGCGGACGGCCGGAGGCAGCAAGGGGATCGGCGACGTCGATACGCGCACAACCCTTGTTCCGCGCGGAGATCACCAGCTGCTCGAGGATCGAGCCCGCGATGGCGCTCCGCGCCGAGGTGCCTGCGCCGCGTGTCTCGCTCCCGGACACCCCACCATCGGCCACGGTCGTCATGGTGTCGATGACGCCGATGAACGGCCCGGGCGCGATGCTTGGGCGGATCGAGAGAACCCCGACTCCCAACATGCGTCCCGCCGACTCGGCCACCAGGACGGTGGCCGCAGGCACGAAAAGCATGGTACGGAGGTGATCAGCGCGCTTGCGCCGCTCTGCTCCGGCGTCGACGTCGGTCACCAGCAGGCTGGCAGCGGCGTCGATATCGGTCAGGCGGGCGATGCGGACGTGAACCTCCACGAGGGACCTCGGGGTGCGCAGCAGATGGCTGCAGGCATTCCGAGCACAGGATAGCACGCTCCGCCGCGAGGACTGCAGCTCGGGTCCCGAGGCATTCTTTTTTGACACCACCTTGCGCTCCCGAGCGTGCGCCGCTTATGATGCGGCCCACCCTGCGAGGGCGGCACTGTGGCGCCTTCCGTTTCATATCAAAGGAGAACTGGATGCAGAAGTACATGCGATGGGTTGCAGTCCCCGCGGTGCTGACGCTCGTCCTCGCGGCCTGTGGCGGTGCAAGCCCCTCCGCGAGCGAGAGCGCAAGCGTTGCCCCGAGCGAATCGGTTGATCCGATGGCGGCCTGCACCGCCGACCCCTTTGGCTGCGTTGAGATTGCCGCTGGCGATCCGATTCGCATCGCGAGCGCGCTGGCCATCTCGGGCGGCCCGGCCACACTCGGCCAGGACAGCAACTTCGGGATCGAAGTGGCTATTGACGACCGAGGCGATGTCGCCGGTCACCCGGTTGAGCTTCAGAAGGAAGACGCCGGCTGCGGCGACGCAGTAACCGGACAGACGGCCGCCTTGGCAATCGTCGCCGATCCGACCATCGTGGCCGTGATCGGGACCAGTTGCTCACGGACCGCGGTCCCGGCCATGCCGGTGCTCGAGGACGCGGGCCTGATCATGATCTCGCCGTCCAACACGGCTCCTGGGCTGACCAATCCCGATCATGAGCAGTACGCGGGCGAGTTCTACTTCCGGACCGCCTACAACGACCGAGTTCAGGGCGCTGCCGTTGCCCTGTTCGCCTGCGAAGAGCTGGGCGTCACCACGGCCGCCACGATCCACGATGGCTCCCCCTACGCCGAGCAGCTGCAGCAGGTCTTCGTGGACCAGTTCGCGGCACTCTGCGGTGGAACCGTCACCGCGCAGGAAGCGATCAACATCGGTGACACGGACTTCCATCCGGTCCTGACCACCATCGCTGCCGATGCACCCGAACTCCTCTTCTTCCCGATCTTCGAGCCCGAAGGCAACTCGATCGTGCTGCAGTCGCTGGACATCCCGGCGCTTGCCGACACGATCCTGTTCAGCGCTGACGGCCTGAAGACCGGAACGTTCCTGACCTCTCAGGGCGCGACGGCGCAGGATCTCGGCGCGTACTTCTCTGGCCCGGATCTCAACTTTGGAGATTTCTACCAGGACGACTTCCTGCCGAAGTACTACGCCAAGAGCGGCACCGACGTGGTGCTCTCCGCCTACCACGCTCACGGTTATGACGCGGCGAACATCATCTTCGACGCAATCGAGGCCGTGAGTTTCGAGGTGGACGGAACCCTCTACATCCCGCGTGATGCAATCCGCGCCTACGTGGCGCAGCTGACCGACTTCGCCGGGTTGACCGGGACCCTCACCTGTGATGAGAACGGCGACTGCGGATCCGAGTTCGTCTCGATCGCGCAGGTCGGGCTCAACGACGCGGGGAACCTGGACTTCCTGCAGGTCTTCACCACGCGACCGTAACGCGGTCGCCAGAAAGACTCGAACCCTGCTAACGGAGCGGGTGGGCCGGCAATCGGCTCACCCGCTCCCTCTATACCGTCTGCGTCGCACCACAGTTGGAGAGGGCAGTTGCGCAAAGCCAATCGCCTCAAGGCGTCCGACCTCATCCTGTGGGCCATCCGCGTCGGCGTGGTCGTGTTTGTAGTGGTCGGAAGCTGGGCGACCCTGTCCAAGGGTCAACTGACCTGGGACGCGTGGCGCGACCTGCTCATTTTCGGCGTCGCCCAGGGAAGCATCTACGCCCTGATAGCCCTTGGCTACACGCTCGTCTATGGCGTGCTGCTGATGATCAACTTTGCACATGGCGACGTCTTCATGTTCGGCGCGATGACCGCCTACTTCGTGGCGGACGGGCTGGCGGCGCCGGGGGCCGATGGGATCAGCATGCTCGACGGCAACCCGTTGGTCTCCGTCGTGCTGATCCTGCTGGTCGCAATGCTCAGTTCGATGGTGGTCGCCATCCTGCTCGAACGGATCGCCTACCGGCCGCTGCGTCGCGCACCTCGCCTGGTCCCCCTGATCACGGCCATCGGCGCCTCGCTCTTCATCAGCAACAGCGTGCGTGGCCTCTACGGAGAGCGGAACCTGGGGTATCCGCCGATCGAATTCCTGCGCGGCCAGATTGACCTGTTCGGCATCCCGATCCTGACGCGCCACGTGGCCGTCATCGTTGCTGCGCTGGTGCTCATGTCGCTCCTGTACTGGCTGGTGCAGTACACGCGCACCGGGCGAGCGATGCGCGCCCTGAGCGAGGATAAGGACACGGCCGCGCTGATGGGGATCAACGTTGATCGGACGATCGCGACCACCTTTGCCATCGGCGGACTGCTAGCCGGGGCCGCCGGCGTGCTGTACGCGGTGGTCTTCACCCAGGTTCACTTCTTCATGGGCTTCCTGCCCGGAATCAAGGCTTTCACGGCCGCCGTGTTGGGGGGAATCGGCAATATCATCGGCGCCATGCTGGGCGGCCTGTCGCTGGGCATCCTCGAGTCCGTCGGCCCCAACCTGCTGCTGAGCGGTTTCGACATCCCGTCGCCCAACCAACTGCGTGATGTGGTGGCCTTCAGCGTGCTCGTGCTGGTGCTCATCTTCCGACCGTACGGCCTGTTGGGCCGGCCCGAGGGGAAGTAGCCATGGGGTCCAGGGTCACGATCCGCCAGTCCCTCACCGCGGGCCTCATCGGGGCCGTCCTGATGCTGTATCTCTCGGCGGTTGGGCTGGTCGAGGCCTTTGCCGAACGCGAGGCGGTGGCAGGCTACCTGACCATCGGTCGCCTGATGCTGATAATCCCGCCCCTGGCCATGGGGTATCTCGCCTCTCGCGGATCGGTGGTGGTGGGGGGCCGGCTCGGACTCGGGGCCCTGGCGGGTGCTACGGCGGGGCTGCTCTTCTCCGCAGGGCTGCTGGTTGCGCTGTATCTGTCGCCGGACCTGCGCAGCGTCCTGGTGAGGATCTCGCCCGCTCTCCTGGACTTTCTCTCCTTCGGCACAGAGCCGCTCACCGCGGCCCTCTACAACATCGGGATTGCCGGGCTGTTGGGCGTTGCCGGGGCAGCTGTGCACGTTGCATCGCCGCTAGTCCGGCGGGTCCTGGTGGCGGGGTTCGGCGGGGCGCTGCTGATCAGCATGACCGAGCGATTCGTTCGACCGCGCCTCACCGAATTCGATCTGAAGGGCGTGGTGGATTTTCTCTTCAAGAGCAACGGCCTGACGCTCGAAGGCGCAATCGCCGCGTTCGTCGTGAGTGCGGCGATTGCCGTGGCGTGGCGCCCCGCGCGCACCCGAATCCGCGCGCAGATCAGCAAGGCCGATGCCGGTACCCAGGGACTGATCAGGTGGGTCAGCCTGGTGGTCCTGATCGCATTCCTGCTGGCTCTGCCCCAGATCACCGGCGTCTTCATCAGCCAGGTCCTGGTCCTGGTCGGCCTGTACGTGCTGCTCGGCCTGGGGCTGAACATCGTTGTCGGCTACGCCGGCCTGCTCGACCTGGGGTACGTGGCCTTCTACGCCGTGGGTGCCTACTTCACCGCGCTGTTGACGTCCCCCACCTCGTCGCTCGGCTTTGGCCTCTCGTTCTGGGTCGCGCTGCCCATCGTCATCGTCGGTTCGGCAGTGGTTGGCCTGCTGATCGGCGCACCGGTGCTGCGACTCCGCGGCGACTACCTGGCCATCGTCACTCTCGGATTCGGCGAGATCGCCCGCCTGCTCTTCCTTTCGGACGCGATGAAACCGTGGTTCGGCGGCGTCCAGGGGATCCTCGCCATCCCGGACATGATCGAGGGAGGCGTCTACAGCCTGCCGATCCTGGGAGAGATATCGGGGCCAGCCGCCACCTACTACCCGCTCCTGATCTTCTGCCTGGTGGCTGCCTTCGTCGCCAGCCGCCTGAAGTATTCGCGTACCGGCCGCGCATGGAACGCCATGCGCGAGGACGAGGACGTGGCACAGGCCACCGGCATCAACGTGACGAACTACAAGCTGCTGGCGTTCGCGATGGGCGCCTCGGTCGGGTGCCTCGGCGGCGCCATCTTCGTGACCCACCTCGAATCAGTATTTCCCGGCTCGTTCGACGTCCTGGTCTCGATCACCGTCCTGGCGGTGGTGGTCCTGGGTGGGATGGGAAGCATTCCCGGGGTGATCGTCGGCGCGCTGGCGCTGATCGGATTGCCCGAATTACTGCGCGAGTTCGCCGAGTTTCGGCTCCTCGTCTACGGAGGCGTGCTGGTCCTGATGATGCTGCTTCGGCCAGAGGGTCTCGTGCCTGATGCCTCCCGCCGCCAAGAGCTTCACGAGGGGGCAGGCGACGACGAACGTGCCGGCGACCCCGCACCCGCAAGCGGCGCGACGATCACTCCCGCCGGGGCCGGATCCGCATGACCAGCGTGTCGCGCGAGATGCCAGGCGAGGATCCGGCGGCTCATCCCGCAGGCGATGATCGGCCGCTGCTCAGGGCCCGTGGCGTGACGAAGCAGTTCGAGGGCCTGGTGGCCAATCGCGACATTGACTTCGAGATCCCGCGCAACTCGATCGTCGCGATCATCGGACCCAACGGGGCGGGCAAGACCACCTTCTTCAACCAACTCAGTGGGGTGTACCACCCGACCGCCGGCACCATCACATTCGAGGGCGTGGAGATCTCCTCGATGGCTGCGCACGAGGTCGCGGCGCTCGGTATCGCTCGCACCTACCAGAACATCCGGCTCTTCCAGAACATGACGGTGCTGGCCAACGTGATGGTCGGTCGCCACGTACGGATGCACGGTCAATGGTTCCAGTCGATCCTGCGGACGCCTGCCATTCGACGCGAGGAGCAGGAGGCATCCGACAAGTCCTACGCCCTGCTCGAGTTGGTCGGGCTGCGGAAGCGCGTGGCGACCGACCTTGCCAAGAACCTCCCCTACGGGGACCAGCGGCGACTGGAGATCGCCCGGGCGCTGGCAAGCGAGCCGAAGTTGCTGCTCCTCGACGAACCGACGGCAGGCATGAATCCGGGCGAGACGCGCCAGATGACCGAGTTCATCGGCCGCCTGCGGCGCGACCTGCGACTGACGATCCTGCTGATCGAGCACGACATGAAGGTCGTGATGGGTGTCAGCGAGCGGATCACGGTGCTCGACTACGGCGAGCGGATCGCCGAGGGCACGCCTGCCGAGATCCGCGCCAACCCGCGTGTCATCGAGGCCTACCTCGGAAAGCAGGCCACCGCATGACCGCCGTCCTGCGTCTCGACGACGTCCACACCTACTACGGCAACATCCACGCCCTCAAGGGGATCAGCCTCTACGTCGACAAGGGCGAGATCGTGACTCTCATCGGGTCCAACGGGGCCGGCAAGAGCACGACGCTCAAGACGATCTGTGGCACGGTCCGGGCTCGGACAGGCACGGTCCACCTGGGCGAGAGCGAGATCACCCAGGTCCCGCCCCATGAGATCGTCAAGCGGGGCGTTGCCCACTCGCCCGAAGGACGGCATGTCTTCGGCCAGATGACGGTGTACGAGAACCTGCAGATGGGTGCCTTTGCTCGCAAGGGCCCGATCGATGGCGATCTCGAGCGGGTCTTTACCCTCTTCCCGCGCCTGAAGGAGCGGCGCACCCAGCGCGCCGGCACCCTCTCCGGTGGCGAGCAGCAGATGCTGGCCATCGCCCGAGCGCTGATGGCGCGGCCGGACGTCCTGCTGCTCGACGAACCGTCGATGGGCCTCTCGCCGATCCTGACCGAGCAGATCTTCGGGATCATCACCGAGATCAACGGCCAGGGCACCACGGTTCTCCTGGTCGAGCAGAACGCGCTGATGGCGCTGAACGTCGCGGATCGGGGCTACGTGCTGCAGACCGGACAGATCATCCTGGCCGATACCGCGGCCAACCTGGCCGCGGACGAGTCGGTGCGCAAGGCGTACCTCGGCGAGATCTGAGCAAGGCGCGCACCCGATGGGCAGCGAGCCGCCGGCGCCACCGACCGGCCCCCGGTCTCCACGAGATTACCGGCCCGATCTGCGCCCGATGCTGATCCTGGCCGGCCTGCTGATCGGGGTCCTGCTGGGCTGGATGATCCTGGCGCCGCTGATCCTGCCCAAGGTCTGACCACCCGCCTCGGCGCGCCTAGCTGCGGCGCGCGGTAAGTCCGCGGCCGGCGCCGTACAGGACCAACGCTACCCCCAGCATGGCCGCCGCCAGCCCGGGCGACTGCTGCGGGACGGGCAGGAACCCCACGCTCCACAACTCGGCGGCGCGCCAGAGCAGGGCGGTGGCGGCGGTCAGCCCGAGCAGCAGGTAGACCAGCGGGGCGTCCAGCATGAACCCCCAGCGCCCGCGGACATACCCCAGGTTGAGCAGGAGCAGGGACAGGACAGCTGCGACGTAGATGATCAGCCCGGGACCATCCAGCCCGATCCCGCTGCTGGCCGGCACGCGCACCCCTTCGATCACCTCTCCGCCGGCGCGCCACCACGGCAGGAAGCCGGCCGCGACCAGGGCCAGGCTACCGACCAGGACCGGCCAGCGAGGGTAGGCCCGTGCACCATCGGCCACGGGCGATTACTCCGGCGGCGCGGTGTAGATCGAGGGTCGCAGCACGCCGATATAGGGCAGGTTTCGATAGCGCTCCGCGTAGTCCAGCCCGTACCCCACCACGAACCGATCCGGGATCGTGAACCCGCGGTAGTCGATCTCGATCGGTGTCAACCGGCGCGCCGGTTTGTCGAGCAGGCAACAGATGCGGATGGTGGCGGGACCCTTGTCATGCAGGTAGCGCAGCAGGTAGTTGAGGGTCAGCCCGGTGTCGATGATGTCCTCGACCAACAGCAGGTGGCGCCCCTCGATCGAGCCGGAGAGGTCCTTGAGGATGCGAACCTGCCCGCTCGATTCGGTCGAAGCCCCGTAGCTGCTGACCTCCATCAGGTCCACCGAGAGCGGCACCGGCATCGATCGGACCAGGTCGGAGAGGAAGATGATCGAACCCTTGAGCACGCTCACCAGGACGGGGTCGCGCCCTGCATAGTCGGCTGCCAGTTGGGCACCCAGCTCGGCCACGCGCACAGCCACCTGCTCGGCCGTGAGCAGGATCTCCTCGACATCGTCGTGGGGGCTGGGGGCAGCGGAGGTGGTCATCGGCTCGATACTGGTCATGGGGTCAGTTGAGGCCCTCCGCTCGGTCGCTCAGCGGCCCGTTGCCATTCATCGCCTCGACGTCGGCCAGGAAGTCGAGTCGGCCGTACTTCACCATCAGCGCACGGAAGTCACGCGCGTAGAAGAGCTTCACCTGGACCTCCGGATAGAGCTGGCGCAGCCAGCGCAGTTTGCGATTCTTGCGCCGCACCAGCGACTGCTTGAGGGTGGTGAGCTCGAGAAAGAGGTCCAGCTCCGGGAGGTAGAAATCGGGCGCGAACGATTCGACGACCGCGCCGTCGGCGTTCCAGGAGATGGGGAAGACGGTGGGTTCGTATCGCCATGCCACCTGGTAGAAGTCGAGGATCCTCGCCAGCTCCGCTTCGCTCTGGTGGGCGAAGCGCGGCGACCCACCCGTCAGTGTCGCCGCCACTGGACCTCGATCGTACCTGCCCGTACCGGGTCTGGCGCCATCCTCGTCGGAGTATATCGGCCGAGTTATCCACAGGATGGACCGATGCCGCAGGGTTCGTGGATAACCCGGTTCCCAGACGGGCAGGCTGGGGAGTAGGGTGGCGATCCTGCTTCCCCGGCGGCCGAGTACGGTAACCGGGCACGACGCGGGGCCGATGCGAGAGCCGGCCGCGACACCGCCCGTGACCGGGAAGACTGAAACGCCACCGTGGAGGCATTTTTCGTGCCCGCCGGGTAGACTCCCGGTCCCATGCGCCTCGCCGTCCTGTCGGACATCCACTCGAACCTTGCTGCCCTCGACGCCGTGTTGGACGACATCCCGACGGTCGACGAGATCTGGGCCCTCGGTGACATCGTGGGCTATGGACCCCAGCCCAACGAGGTGATCGCCACGCTGCGCGATCGGGATGCGCGTGCGGTGATGGGCAACCACGACGGCGCGGCGATCGGCACCGTTGACGCATCGTGGTTCAACGTGGATGCCGCGACCGCCGTGCGCTGGACCTCGACCGTGATCGACGAGGCAAGTCGGGCCTGGCTGGCGTCGCTCCCGACCCGGCGCAGCCAGGGAGACCTCACCGCGGTCCACGGTTCACCCCGCGACCCGATCTGGGAGTACGTGGCATCAGCCGCCGTGGCGCGGGCCAACCGGGACGAGTTCGCAACCCGCTGGTGCCTGTGCGGGCACACGCACCTGCCGTTGATCTACCGCGCCGACGGCGAGCGGATGGAGGTCCTCGACGCGACTCCGGGCCGCCCCATCACGCTTGACGCCTCACGGGCCATCCTCAACCCGGGAAGCGTCGGCCAGCCGCGTGACGGCAACCCCGATGCGTCGTACCTGGTCTTCGATACCGAGTCCGGGGTGGCCGAGTATCGCCGGGTGGCGTACGACATCGCCCTCACCCAGAACCTGATGCGCGATCTCGGGCTGCCGGCGCGACTGGTGGACCGCCTCGCCTGGGGGCGCTGAGGGTTCGGTTGGCTCCCGTGTGCGAGCCCGACACCGATGAACGGCGCGTAGGATAGCGACCGCATGCTCTTCCGCCGCGAAAAGCGACCCGCGCTGCTCACCTACCAGCGCATCCTCGTCCCACTTGCCGGCATTGCCGCCGACGAGGCTGCACTGCGCCTGGCCGCGACCCTGCTGGAAGGCACCGAGGGGAGCGTTGCGCTATTGCATGTCATCGAGGTGCCGTTCGAACGCGAGCTCGATGTCCAGGATCCTGGGGCGGTCGCGTTCGCCGACGACCTGCTCCGCCGAGCGGAAGGGCTCCTGGAGGATCACAAGATCACGGTGAGCTCGGGGATCGCCCAGGCCAGGGCGGCGGGGACCGCCATCGTCGACGACGCGGTAGCCCAGCGCGCCGAGCTGATCATCATGGGGCTACCCTATAAGAAGCGGTTCGGCGGCGGCTGGGATGCGGGTCGCACCGTTCCGTATGTCATGCGCAATTCGACCGCGCCGGTGTGGTGCCTGCGCGCTGAGACGGAGGACCTGGCGTCCACCCCATGAGAGTCATCATCATTGGCTGCGGCCGGGTCGGGGCCCGGACCGCCGCGGAGCTCGACCAGCGTGGCGATCACGTGACGGTGATCGACACCGACCTGCGCGCCTTCACCCGCCTGCCTTCCACCTTCGGTGGGGTAACCATCCGGGGCAGCGGCACCGATGAGGACACCGTCCGCCAGGCCGGTGCCGAGATGGCCGACCTGTTGATGGCGCTGACCGAGGGGGACAACCGCAATGCCATGGCCGCGCAGCTCGGCAAGCACCGCTTCCGCGTCCCGCGGGTCATCGCCAAGATCAACGACCCGCTCCGAGCAGAGGCCTATCGCACGCTTGGCCTGGAGACGATCTGCCGCACCGTGCTTCTGGCTGACGCCCTGGTGATGGCCGCGGGTGAAGGAGCGGCGGCGACGGCCGGGAGTGTGGAGCCACCCACCGCCGAGCCGCGCAGCGTTCGCGACGTCCTGTCGGTGCCGCGCTCCGAGCCGGATGCAGCGCCGGCCGAGTCAGGTGGGGCCTGAGCCGATGTACGTGGTGGTGATCGGTGGCGGCAACGTGGGCTACTACCTGACCAAGGAGTTGATCGAGGCCGGGCACGAAGTGGTGATGATCGAGAAGAACCCCGGCCGCGCACGGGAGATTGCCGACGAGCTGGGCAATATCGTCATCCCCAACGACGGCTGCGAGGGGCGCTACCAGGCCGAGGCGGGCATGGCTCGGGCAGACGTCGTGGCCGCAGTCACCGGGGACGACGAGGACAACCTGGTCGCCTGCCAGGTGGCCAAGATGCGCTTCAACGTTCCCCGCGCCATCGCCCGGGTCAACAACCCCAAGAACGAGTCGCTCTTCCGCGACCTGGCCATCGACGACACGGTCAGCCCAACCCGGATGATCCTGGCCGTCATCGAGCACGAGATTCCCATCCACGGCCTGCTCCGGCTGGCCAACCTCGAGGGAGGGGCGGTCGAGGTTCTCGAGGCGCAACTCGATGAACGCTCGCCGGTGATCGGCAAGGAACTGCGCGAGATCCCGCTCCCGGAAGGATCGAGTGTGGCGGTCATCGTCCGCGACAACCGCGCCCTGGCCGCTCGACCCGATACCCGGCTTCGCGCCGGGGACGCGCTGCTGACCATCACCTCGGCCGACCAGGAGGCTGAGCTGCGGAGGCTCCTTCTCGGGGAGTGATCGACCACCACCACGACACCCGTGGCGCGCGCTTCATGGGCGATCTGCGCCAGTCGGTCGCAGCAGCGGTGGTCGGAGCCGAGCTGCCGCTGCGCCTGCTGGCGGCCGCGCTGCTGGCCGAAGGACACGTCCTGGTGGAGGATGTCCCCGGCGTCGGCAAGACACTCCTTGCCCGAGCCTTCGCCCAGGCGCTGGACCTGTCCTTCGGTCGGGTCCAGGGCACCCCCGACCTGCTGCCCACTGACGTGACGGGCAGCAGCATCCTCGACCAGGGCCAATTTCGGTTCATCCCCGGACCGATCTTTGCGAATGTCCTGCTCGTGGACGAGATCAATCGCGCCACGCCACGCACCCAATCCGCCCTGCTGGAGGCGATGCAGGAGCGCCAGGTGTCCGCCGAGGGTGTGACGCGCCCACTCCCGGACCCATTCCTGGTCCTGGCCACCCAAAACCCGATCGAGTTGGAGGGGACCTTTACTCTGCCGGAGGCCCAGCTCGATCGATTCCTGCTGCGGATCGCGATCGGCTATCCCGATGAGGAGGCGGAACGACGCATCGCGCGGCGCTACCACGGGTTGGCCGAACCGCTCGAGGCGGTGAAGACCGTCGCTGATGCGGCGACGCTGCGTTCGCTCCGCGACGCGGCCCGAACGGTGCTGGTCAGCGACGACGTCGAGTCCTACCTGGTGAGGCTGGTGCGGGCCACACGCGAACACGAGGACGTGCGGATGGGCGGCTCGCCACGCAGCAGCGTCGCAATGTACCGCGCCGCGCAGGCCTGGGCATTCCTCGACGGGCGGACGTTCGTGCTCCCCGACGATGTGCGCACCGTGGCCCACGCCGTGCTTGACCATCGGCTCCTGCTCGACGTGGACCGTGAACTGCGCGGAGCCACGGTCGAGGGGGTTGTCGAATCTGCGCTCGAGAGCGTGGCCGTGCCGCTTGCCGGCGACCCGGGCTGACCCCGGGTTGGCCGCCGACCAATGAGCGGCTGGGTCTGGCTTGCGGCGCTAATGGTCGGGGTGGGGGCACTGGGCGATGCGCCAGGCCTGCTGCTGGTCGGGGCAATCACCCTTGGATACGGGACCCTGACCAGGATCTGGACCCAGTACGGAGCAGCGGGCGTGGAGTATCACCGACGCCTGGCGGCCAACCGCGCGGTCGTCGGCGACACGGTCGCCCTTGATATCACGATCTGGAATCGCAAGCGGCTGCCGCTTCCATGGATCGGGGCCGATGACCTGATCTCCGACGGGATCGAGGTGCGCGAGCGTCCGATGATGGACCGAGACCCAGCACGCATCGATCGGCGCGTCCTGCGCAACGCCTGGGCGCTGGCCTGGTACGAGCGCGTGGTGCGCCACTTCCACCTCGAAGCCACGCGACGAGGCGTCTTTGAGTTCGGTCCGGTCCGAATCCAGGTTCGCGACATCCTCGGCAGGCACGCCGTCAGCGGCGAGCTTGCAGGGGGCGACACCCTGGTGGTTGGTCCACGCGGCGTCCCCGTGCGGTTCGCGGGGCGGGATGCTGCCCCGATCGGCGAGCGCCAGGCCCGCCGGTCCCTGTTCGCCGATCCAGCCCTGTTTGGCGGCGTCAGGCCCTTCCAGCCGGGGGATTCGATCCGCCGCGTGCATTGGCGCGCGAGCGCGCGGCTCGGAGTGCCGGTCAGCCGACGCTATGAGCCTGCCCGCGGGCGGGTGGTGATCATCGCCCTGGACGTACAGACCCTGCCTGGGGCGCACTGGGAGATGACCTACGACGACGGCGCCTTCGAGTCATTGTGCGTGGCTGCCGTTTCGCTGGCGCGCCAACTGCTGGCCGAAGGGGCATCCTGCGGCATCGCCGCTGCGGGCTTCACCGGCACCCTGCAGCGGATGGCGTACCTCGCCCCCCAGGCCGCGCCCGGGCAACTGGCACGCGTGGCCGGGCTGCTGGCCCGGACGGGGCCGCTCAGTTCGGGGCCGTACGCGGCGCTCCTGACCTGGCTCACCCGGCGGGTGCCTCCCGGCTGCCTGGTCCTGACCCTTTCGGTCCGCGATCCCCGCAGCTACCTGGCGGCCATGCAACGGCTGTCGCGGATCGGCTACCTGGTCGAGCACGTCGCGCTCGGTCCGGATGCCGCGGCACATGCGGCCGCGGTCCGTCGAGCGGGGATCCCGGCGCGCTCCGCGTCACTCGATCCGGACTGGAAGGAGGCCGATGCGCTCGTCGTGGCAGGCTAGGTTCCTGCTGCCCACCACCCAGGTGCTGGCCGAGGCTGGTTGGCTGGCGGTCGTCTACGCGGCGCTTCAGGCGATCCCCGGCTGGCCGCCGAGCGTCGGCCCGCTCGAGCTGGCGCTGCTGGTGTGGGCCGGCCTCGCCTGGGGCCGTCGCTCACGCTGGCTCGGGTCAGTCGCCAGCGCGATGGGGCTGCCGGCGCTCGCTCTGGCGGGTGGCGCGCTGGGCTGGGCGCTCGACCCGGAGGTGCGCGGCCTCGTGCTCGACGGCCACCTCGAGCAGGCGATCGGCATCCATCTGGCGGGCTGGATCGGCGCCGTGGCGGTCTGGCGCGGCGCGTCGCACCGATCGGTGGAGGACGACGACAGCCAGGCTGAGCAGTTGTTGCGCTGGGGGGTGCCGGGGCTCGCCGTTCCGTGGCTGGTGGGGCACGTCGTGAGCAACGGGGCGGCGGAGGTGGCCTTCACCGCCGCGGCCTTCATCGGGACCATCGTGTTCACCAGCTCGGCACTGTCCGCCATGGGCCTGGCGCGGCTGGAAGTGGTGCGGATCACGACCGGCAGCGACTGGCGGGCCAACCGAGCATGGCTGACCCTGGTCGGCGGGGTGGCGATCGCGACCACGGCGGTCGGGATCCCGGTGGCAGCCCTGCTCGGCGTCCCGGCGCGGGCCCTGCTGGAGACCCTGATCGGGCCGCTGCAGGTGGCCTTCGCGATCATCTTCCTGCTGATGGCGCCCCTGGTCGCGATCCTGGCCGCAGTCGCCGAGCAGGTTCGGCCGTTCCTGCCCAAGGAGGTCATCTTTCCGACGTTCGATCTGTCCGGCCTGCGCGTCGACCCGGAGCAGGTGGTCAGCGACGTTCCGACGATCGCGTTCTTCGCGATCGTCGGGTTGCTGGTAGTCCTCGAGTTGCTCGTCCTGCTCGCCATCTTCTACCTGCGTCGAAAGGAGCAGCGCCGTTTCCGCTTCGGCGTTGCCAATCCCTTCGAGGAGCGCGCCATCGTGGTCCCGCCCGCGGCGCTCCGTCCGCCTGAACCCCACCCGAGCCGGCCCCGGGTTCCAGCTGACGCCACGGATCCGACCGCGGCCTACCTGATGGCGCTGGATGCCCTGCAGCGCGACGGTCGCTGGCCGCGCCGGCCGAGCGAATCCCCGGCCGCCCATTCGGAGCGCGCCCGGCGCGACGGACTTGGCAGTGCCGCCCTGACCCGGTTGGCGGCCGCCTACCAATTGCGGCGCTACGCACGCACGGAACTCACCCCCCGCGAGAGGCAGCGCGCGCCAGGCCGGCTTGCCTCGCTCCACGACCGACTCGGACGCGAGGTTTGACGCGCGAGTTCGCGTGGTTCTGGGTAAGCCTCTTGACAGTGCCGTTGTCAGAGTCTAGGGTAGCGGCGTTTCCCGGGGAGATCTCGCCCGCCGAGGCTACCCCACACCTGAACCCAAGGAGCCGCCGGTGACCTCGCTTCGCGACCCGCGCCGGCCGCGCTACATCATCAGCATCGCCGCCGAATTGGCGAGCGTGCACCCGCGCACCCTGCGGATCTACGAGGAGGAGGGCCTCCTCTGCCCGCATCGCCGCAACAACCTGCGCCTCTACTCGGAGGCCGATATCCAACGGGTGCGTATCATCCGTTTCCTGACCCGTCGCCAGGGGGTGAACCTGGCGGGCGTCAAAGTCATCCTGCAGCTCGAGGCAGACGGCAAGATCCGCGTCTACGACCTGTTCGAGGCCGGCGATGTCAAGCGATATGTCGAGGAAGGCGAACCGGAACCGGTGAGCGCCTCGACCCGAAGGGAACCCAGCCATGACTGACGAAATCCGCGAGCCCGCTGCCGAGACCGAGGCTGATCGGGACCCCGACCAGGTCCAGGTCCTGCCGCTGGTCGCGTTGCGCGACACCGTCATCTTCCCCGAGATGATCGTTCCGCTCCAGGTCGGGCGAGACCGCAGCGTCAAGGCGATCGAGCGCGCGGTGCGCGCCAGCTCGTCGGTCGCGCTCATTACCCAGCGCTCCAACGAGACCGAGGAGATCGGCGGCGCCGACGAGCTGTACACCATCGGGACGCTGGCCAAGATCGCCCAGGTGATCCGCCTGCAGGATGGGACCATCCGGGCCATCGTCCAGGGCCAGCAGCGCATCCGCCTGCTCGACCTGGTGCAGACCGAGCCCCATCTCGAGGCGCGGATCGAGCTGATCACGGTGCCCCCGGCCGAGGGCGTGGAGATCGAGGCCCTGATGGCATCGGTCCAGGCCCAGGTGGAGCAGTACGTGACCTCCGGCGCATCCGTGCCGCCGGAGGTGGCGGTCGCCGCCCGCAACATCACCGATGGCGGCCTGCTGGCCGACATGAGCGCCTACTCGCCCGACATGACCACCGAGCTGCGCCAGCAATTGCTCGAGACGATCGACGTCGCCGAGCGCCTCCGCCTGGTGGGCCAGTTCTTCGCCAAGCAGATCGAGGTCCTCGAGCTCAAGGGCAGGATCCAGAGCGAGGTCAAGTCCGAGATGGACAAGACCCAGCGCGAGTACATCCTGCGCGAGCAGATGAAGGCGATCCAGAAGGAG
>JBKJYH010000024.1:0-3947 GCA_046715765.1 Candidatus Limnocylindria bacterium | reverse complement strand
CCCAGAAATGCGCCTGGTGCGCCGTCGCGGCCGCCGAGGAGGAGTCAGGGGAACGCCTGGTCCTGGCCGAGGAGCGCTTCGTGGTGTATGCGCCGGCTGCCAGCCGCTCGCCGTTCGAACTGGCGATCGTGCCCCGCGCCCACGCCGCCGACTTCGCCAGCCTAGACGACGACGCCATCGCCGCCACCACGGCCACCCTCCAGCGCGCGCTGGGCGCGCTCGAGGCGCTGGGCGACCCGCCCTACAACCTGTTCCTGCACACTTCCCCGGCCGGTGAGCGGCTGGACGCCACCTTCCACTGGCACTGGGAGCTGCATCCCCGCCTGCGGGTCATCGCCGGCCTCGAGCGCGCCACCGCCCTGGCGGTGAACCCGGCCGCCCCCGAGTTCGCGGCCGAGGTCCTGCGCGCGCCCCTGCGCGGCACCAGCCCCGCGTAACGCATGGCTCGCTCCGTGCGTCCCCTTGCCAGATGGCCGTCTGGAGCAGCCCACTCCCCGCCAGCGCGCCCCTGGTCGCCCGTCCGGTGAACCGGGAGCAGACCGATTTCGATCGGCTCTTCGAGGAGTTCGCGGACCCGGTTTCCGGTTACGTGATGCGGATGGTGGGCGACCCGGATCGGGCCGCCGATATCGTCCAGGACACCTTCATCAAGGCCCATCGGCACCTGGGCTCGCTGACCGATCCGGGCGCCGCGCGCTCCTGGATCTTCCGGATCGCGACCAACACGGCGATCGACGCCCTGCGCCGCGCGCGCTGGTCCAGGCCGATGGGCGAATCCGCGGACCGATACGAGCAGCGACCAGACCCGCGTCCGGGCCCCGAGGCCCAGCTCATGGACGCCACCCTGGACCATCGGCTCCAACGCGCGCTGCTCGCGCTTCGCCCCAACCACCGCCAGTGCCAGCTTCTCTCCGACCTGGAGGATATGAACGCCGAGCAGATCGGCGCGGTGATGGGCCTGTCCCACGGTGCCGTGCGCACCCTGCTGTGCCGCGCCCGCGGCGAGATGCGCCGCCTGTTGGCGGCGGAAGGAATGACCCCATGATCCGCCGGACCCGTGGCTCCCACCCGGACGAGCTGCTCAGCGCATCGGTGACCGGCGACTTGACCGATGCCGAGCGCGCAACCCTCGACGCGCACCTGGCCGACTGCGCGGTCTGCCGCGAGACGCTCGCCGCCTTCGCCGACCAGCGCCGGTTCGTGGCCGGGATGCGTCCGGTGACCGCGCCGCGCGATCTCGGTGCGCGCGTGCGCGCCGGTGTCGAGTCCAGTCCCGGGGGTCGCCGCCTGCCTGGCTGGTTGGTGGGGATGGGCGCCTCCCTGGCCACGGTGGCCGCCGCCGCCCTGGTGATCCTGGCCCTGGGCGATCTGCCCTTCACGCCACCAGGCAGCTCTCCCTCGCCTTCGTCGACCGCACCGACGGCCTCCGCGAGCGACGCGCCGCCGTCGGTCAGCCCCGGGCCGAGCGCGACGGCGCCGTTCCTCGAGCCGGGTGACCTGGGCTACCTGTCCCTCACCGGCGGCGGCTTCGCCGGGTACCGGCTTGCCTTCATCAACGATCGGACCGGGGCCTCGATCGAGGCCGAGCCGCCCTCCGGTCCGCCGATCTCCGCCGCGCTGTCGCCCGACGGGGCGTGGCTTGCCTACATCACCCAGAAGGGCGAGACCGGCGCGAATGAGACCTGGGTCCTCAGTCTGGTGACGGGCGAGACCCAACTCCTCGGCTGCAGTCAGAGTAACCCCTTCACCGAACGGCTCTCCTGGGATGCCGGAGGGTTCTGGCTAGCGTTCACGCTGACCTGGGTCGACCTTGGCCCGGATTCCGGCTGCGGCCGGATCGCGGCCGCGCCGGGCTCCACCGATGTCTGGCTCTGGAATCGGAACGACCAGCGAGCCACTCGGCTGACCGATGCCGGCAACTCGTATGCCGCTGGCTTCGTGCCCGGCATCATTGGCGCGGAGGGCCAGAGAGTCCTCTACGTGAGCCACGCCGGGACGACGCCGCTGACCGAGCGGCTCGTTGTGGAACTCGTCCCCGTGGGCAGCCGCCCAGACAACCCGATCGACGGCATCTTCCTGCCACTCCTGTCGCCGGATGGTAGCCGGGCCATCTTCTGGCGCGGCACCATGGCGGAGCAGCCGGGCAGTGGCTGGTCCTTCGTCAGCGGGGGGCTGCCGCATGTTTCGGGCGAGCCGATCGACGGACAGCCGACCTGGTCCGGACAGCCGCTCTTCGCGGACCTGACGCCGATCGGTGGCGCGGGATTCACGTCGGGGCGCGTGGCCTGGGGTCCGGACAGCGATCTGCTCGCCTTCTGGGGCGGCGCCTGGCTCGGCGCCCCGCAGAGCGCCGACGGCCGGTACCCGTCGGCCGACGTGTACCTCGGACGCGCTTCCGAGCTGCTGTCGGCCGGGTCGCTGCTGTCGATCGAACTGTCGGTCGACAGCTGGATCGTGGACGTCGCCTTTGCGCCCGATGGGCTGTCGGTCGTGGTCACCATCGGGCTGAGCAGCGCGGGGATCGGCGATCCGCCATCCACGACATTGCTGCGTTACGCGTTGAACGGTGGCGACCCGCTCCGGATCGGTGGCGGTGGCCCGAACCCGTCCTGGGATGGGCCGATCGTCTTCGGCCCGTAGGAATCCGGGTCCTATTCACGCAGGAACTGGTACGACCGACATGCCTCGGTATCCCGGTCAATTCATTCGCGGGTGAATCAACCGACGATGGAAGGGGCCGAAACGGGCATCGGGCAGGGGTCGGCCGCGGTTCGTCGGTCGTACCAGCGCTGTGGTGAATGACCGGCCGGGCGCATCGGTCTAGACTCGCTGAACCGATGAGCGAGCGCCAGGTTCTCGACGCCGACGACCTGCGCCGCGCGCTGACCCGGATCGCGCACGAGATCGTGGAGCGCAATGGCGGGACCGATGGGCTGGTCCTGGTCGGGATCCGGAGCCGGGGCGTGCCGCTGGCGGAGCGGCTGTCAGGGCTGATCATGCAGCACGAAGGTGTGACCCCGCCGGTTGGGGCGCTGGACATCACCTTCTACCGCGACGACCTGACCAAACTGGCCCACGCTCCCATCGTGCGCAAGACCCCGGATCTGCCCGAGGTGGACGGCCGGACGGTGGTCCTGGTCGACGACGTGCTGTACACCGGGCGCACCGTGCGCGCCGCCCTCGACGCGCTGACCGACCAGGGCCGGCCCCGCGCGGTGCGGCTGGCGGTGGTGGTGGACCGCGGCCACCGCGAGCTCCCCATCCGGCCCGATCACGTGGGCAAGAATCTGCCCACCGCGGCCGATGAGATCGTCCACGTTCGCCTGACCGAGACGGATGGCTCCGACGAGGTGGTCATCGCCCGCGGCAACTGAGCGGCGGACGGCGGCCCGGTATACTCGGCGCCGACCCTTTAAGCACGGTCCCGTGAGGCCGGCAAGGAGACGACGCGTGGCCCCTTCCCCCTGGCCGCACCGCCACCTGCTCGACACCGATGTGCTGTCGCGCGCCGAGATCGAGCGATGCCTGGACCTCGCCGTCGAGCTGCGCACCGCCCGAGCCGCCGGCACCCTGCCGGGCACCCTCCGTGGCCACGTCATCGGGCTGGCCTTCGCCGAACCCTCCACCCGGACCCGGGTCAGCTTCGAGCTGGCCGCCACGGCGCTGGGAGCGCAGGTCGTCACGCTCCCGATGGAAGCCTCCAGCGCGACCAAGGGTGAGTCCCTGGCCGACACGGTCCGGACCCTGGAACGGACTGGCGTTCAGACGCTCGTCCTGCGCCACCCGATGAGCGGGGCACCGTACCTGGCCGCGCGGGCCTGCGGGATGCGGATCGTGAACGCCGGCGACGGGACGCACGCCCATCCCACCCAGGCGCTGCTCGACGCGCTGACCCTGCGCGAGGCGCTGGCCGGGGTGGACGGGAAGCGGATCGCGATCGTGGGAGA
>JBKJYH010000023.1:0-22496 GCA_046715765.1 Candidatus Limnocylindria bacterium | reverse complement strand
CCGGCTGGGTGCCCTGGCAGTGGGCAAGGTCCCGGTGGTCAACGCCGATCGGCTCGACGGACTCGACTCCAGCGCCTTCCTGCAGGGCAGCGTCGAGCGATACAAGTTCAGCGAGGCCGTGGCCCGCACCCTGGACAGCACCGGCAACGTCGGCTGGTACACCTCGATCGCTATCGGGCTCGACGGCAACCCGGTGATCAGCTACTGGGACGTCACCAACGGCGACCTGAAGCTGTTCGCCTGTACAGTGCCATCCTGCGCCTCGGGGATCGCCCGCACCCCCGACAGCACCGGCGTCGTCGGCGCGTACACCTCGATCGCGATCGGGGACGATGGCAACCCGGTGATCAGCTACGTCGACGGCACCAATGCCGACCTGAAACTGTATGCCTGTGCGGATCCGACCTGCGCCTCCGGCACGGCCCGCACCCCCGACAGCCTCGGCGCCGTCGGTGACTACACTTCGATCGCGATCGGGGCCGATGGCAACCCGCTGATCAGCTACTGGGATGCCACCAATGCCGACCTGAAGCTGTATGCCTGCGCGAACCCGACCTGCAGCTCTGGCACGGCCCGCACCCCCGACAGCCTCGACGACCTTGGCTACTTCACCTCGATTGCGATCGGGGCCGATGGCAACCCGCTGATCAGCTACTGGGATGCCACCGATGCCGACCTGAAGGTCCTGGTCCTGCCCTCGGACAGCGTGGGGGTGCCAGGCTGAACTAGTCGCGCCGCTATACTCGGGGCAGGGTGAAGCGGGGCATTGTCGCCCACGCCTCCGCAGGCCGAAACCGAGGTCGTCGATTGCGAGCGCTGCTCTCCGTCTCGGACCGCGAAGGGATCGTTGAACTGGCGCGCGGCATGCTCAAGGCCGGCGTCGAGTGCTTCGCGACCGACGGCACGCTGGCCCACCTGACCGAACACGGGATCACCGTCCGCCCTGTTTCCGAACTGACGCAGGCGCCGGAGATGCTGGGAGGCCGGCTCAAGACCCTCCACGCGGGCCTCTTCGCCAGCTTGCTGGCAAGGCCCGACTCGGCCGAGGACGCCGCCGACCTGGCGGCCCTCAACATGCAAGCCATCGACATCGTGGTCGTCAATCCACGCCCCTTCATCGAGGCCGCCACCTCGGGCGCGGACGACCCCGCGGCCGCGGTCGAGGAGATCGATATCGGCGGCCTGGCGCTGCTGCGGGCGGGGGCCAAGAACCACGCCCGGGTGGCCGCGGTCAGCCACCCGACCCAGTACGCATCGGTCCTGCGCGACCTCAGGAAGAGCGGCGCGATCAGCGCCGAGACGCGCCAGAAGCTGGCTGCGGAGGCATTCGCCCTGGTGGCCGGCCACGACGCCCAGGTATCCGCCTACCTCAACCAGCAGGCCGGAACCCTCTTCCCCAGCCGGCTGACGCTGGTGGTCGAGAAGAAGGCGGACCTGCGCTACGGCGAGAACCCCCAGCAGCAGGCTGCCTTCTACGCCGACCCGGCGCACCGGGGCGCCTCCATCAGCCGCGCCCGGCAGATCGCGGGCAAGGACCTCTCCTTCAACAACCTGCTTGACCTGGACGCGGCCTGGCAGATCGCCTCGGACTTCCGGACCCCGACCGTATGCATCATCAAGCACGGCAACCCGTGCGGCCTCGCCAGCGTGGTGGACCTGGCCGAGGCATTCCGGCTGGCGCTCGAGGGCGACAGCGTGGCCGCGTACGGCGGGATCATCGGTGCCAACCGGGTGGTGGACGAGCCGACGGCACGGGCCATCGAGCCGGGCTTCTTCGAGGCCGTGGTGGCGCCGGGCTACACCCCCGAGGCGCTGGAGATCCTGCGCGCCAAGGCGGGGTTCGAGATCGTGGAGATCCCGCCGGCCGAGGGCGACGGGCCGGAGCTGGGAATCGGGCGCTTCGACTTCAAGCGGATCGGTGGCGGGCTGCTGGTCCAGACCATCGACTCGGCCCAGGAGGAGAAGGACGGCCTGCAGGTCGTGACCAAGCGGCGCCCCACCCTGGAGGAGCTGACCGACCTGCTCTTCGCCTGGCGGGCGGTGCGCCACGTCAAGAGCAACGCCATCGCGCTGGCCAAGCGCCACGCCCTGATCGGGATGGGCGCCGGCCAGCCATCGCGGGTGGTGAGCGTCGAGATTGCGCTGCGCAAGGCTGGTGAGCGGGCGCCGCTGAGTGTCATGGCCTCGGACGCGTACTTCCCCTTCCCCGACGGGATCCAGCTGGCGGCCCAGGCCGGCGTGACGGCCATCATCCAACCGGGCGGCAGCGCGCGCGACGAGATGGCGATCGAGGTCGCCGACCGTCACCATATGGCCATGGTCTTCACCGGCCGGCGCCACTTCAAGCATTAGACCGATGGACCGGAGCCAATGGACAAGCTGATCGGGGTCGAAGCGGTCGCCGCCACCGAGGCGGGGGCGATCGCGGCTGCCCGGCTGATGGGCCGCGGAGATCGGATGGCGGCCGACCAGGCTGCGGTTGACGCCATGCGGCGGGCGATGGACGCGGCCGACATCAGCGGCACCATCGTGATCGGTGAAGGGGAGCGTGACCAGGCACCGATGCTGTACATCGGCGAGAAGGTCGGCAACCCGGACGCCGCGCTGGCGGTGGACATCGCGGTCGACCCGCTGGAGGGCACCAACCTGGTGGCCACCGGTTCGCCGAATGCCACGGCCGTGCTCGCCGCGGCCGAGCCGGGCGGGCTGATGCACGCCCCCGACACCTACCTGCGCAAGCTGGTGGTGGGGCCGCAGGTGGCGGGGCACGTCTCGATCAACGACCCGACCTCAGTGACGCTCGCGATCGTGGCTGAGCGGCTGGGCCGCGCCGTGTCCGACATCACGGTCGTGATCCTGGACCGGCCGCGGCACGCATCACTCATCAACGAGGTGCGGGCCACCGGCGCCCGGATCAAGCTCATCTCCGACGGGGACCTGACCGCCGGCATCTCGGTGGCCGTCTCGGGCACCGGCGTGCATGCGGTGATGGGAATCGGCGGGGCGCCGGAAGGCGTGCTCACCGCCGCCGCGCTCAAATGCCTGGGCGGCGAGATCCAGGCCACCTTCGCCTGGCGCTCCGACGAGGAGCGAGAGCGCGGCCGGAAGATGGGCGTGGACGTGGACGACGTTGACCGCGTCTACATGACCGATGACCTGGTCCCCGGCGAGAACGTCGTCTTCTGCGCCACCGGGGTGACCGATGGCGAACTGCTGCGCGGGGTGCGCTTCTTCGGCGGCGGGGCGCGGACCCACTCCCTGCTGATGAGCCACGCGCGGGGCGTGGTCCGCTTCATCGACACGGTCCACATGTGGGACACCCACCAGCCGCCGCGGGTGCGCCTCTAGCCGTCGCTCGGGCTCGCCCTGTCTCCCCCAGCCAAGGCCGAGCCCATTCCCAGGTGCTTGGTACGACCGGCGAACCGGGCGAGCTGGCCCGATTCCAGTCAGATCAGTCACCGCGCGCCTGGCGCGACCGAGGAGCGGCGCCCGAAGCGGCACCGAGCCCTCCTCGCCGGTCGTACCAGTGTGCTGCTGACTAGCCGGCTGGATCCGGCGGCGGGGGACGCGGGCGACGGCCGCATCCCCCGTCTCGTTGGTCAGGTCGCCGGCGTGGTGGTTGGGGCCCAGGTGGCCTCCGTGGTGGCAACTCGGACATGCCCTGCGCCCGAGTAGCTCAATCCGAGCTGGAGGAGGTAGCTGCCCTCCGCGATCGTCGGCGTGGCATCGGTCCAGGCAACGCAGGTGCTGGCGACGGAGAAGTCTGCGTTGTCCGCGATCCGGGCGTTGGAGATGGCCTGGGTGACCTCCCACACATGCAGGTAGTCGCCGACCACCGAGACGGCCGCGTTGAAGCAGATTTCGACCGATGCCAGGCCGAAGGTCGTCCCTCCGACAGCCCGCGGGGCCTGCAGGTTGAGCATGATCGAGGCGAAGGCGATGCCGGCCGAAATGACCTTGACATGGCCGACCTCTCGCTCGAAGACGAGCGCCGGTGCGCCATCGGTCGCTTGGGCCCATGGACCGGAGTAGGTGGTCACGATGTCACCGGCGGACAGCAGGTCCGTGGAGTCGAGTCCATCCAATTTGTCCGCATTGACCACCGGAACCTTGCCAGCGCCCAGCGCGCCTAGCCGGTTCATGAAGGCCGCCATCTGCTCGCGGGTCACGAAGGCGGTGGGACAGTAGTTGCCACCCCCGCAGCCCGTGGTTACTCCCGATGCTGCCAGGGCGCTGATGTCGGCGTGGAACACGTTGGAGTTCGGGACATCGGCGAAGTCATGGGAAGCGCCGACCGCCAGCGGGAAGGCGGCCAGGGTCAGGGCCAGAATCGCTACGGCGAGGGCGCGGCGCGAGAACGGGGCTGGGCGCATCGGTGCTCCACACTTCCGGCGCGGCGCGGGCCACCGTGGACGTCAACCTCGAACGTCGTGCCGGGATCGTGGCCCGAGTATGCGTCGCAGGGTTGTGACCCGTGAGCCGACGGCAACCCCGGGCTCTATCATCGGCCGCCATGGAGCAGAACCTGCGGATCCCCGGTCCGACGCCGATCCCCGACGAGGTGCGGCAGGCGCAGGCGGCGCCGATGATCGACCACCGCGGGACCGAGTTCGCCGCGCTGCAGGGCGAGATCAGCAGCGGGATCGGACAGCTGATCGGACATGCCGGCGAGGTGCTGCTGTTGACCGGATCCGGCTCCGGGGCGATGGAGGCGGCGGTGGTCAACACCCTGTCGCCGGGCGACCGCGCGCTGGTTGTCAATATCGGCTCCTTCGGTGACCGGTTCGCCAAGATCGCCGCTGCCTTCGGAGCCCAGGTCGAGCAACTGGCGGTGCCGTGGGGGACGGCCGCCGACCCCGGAGCCCTCGGTGACCGGCTTGCCGCCGACCCACCCTATCGGGCCGTGCTGCTGACCCATAACGAAACCTCGACCGGCGTGGTCAACCCGCTCCGCGAGCTGGCGGCGATGGTGCGCGACGCCCCTGGCTCCCCACTGGTGGTGGTGGACGGGATCAGTGGGTTGGGCGCGGTGCCCTTCGAGATGGCCGGATGGGGCATCGACCTGGTGATCAGCGCCAGCCAGAAGGCCTGGATGGCCTCGCCCGGGGTCGCGATCGCGGCCCTGGGCGAGCGCGCCTGGGAGGCGAACCGGACCGCGAAGATGCCGCGCTTCTACTGGGACCTGGCCGAGGCGCGTCGCTGGGCGGAGCTGGGCCAGACGCCGTGGACTCCCGCGATCTCGGTCTTGTACGGGCTGCGGGTCGGCGTCAATCGGCTGCTGGCGGAGGGGCGCCACCGCACCTGGGCGCGGCATGCCGCGATTGCGGCCGGGGTGGCGGCGGGGCTGGAGTCGCTCGGACTGCGGCTGGTGGCGGCCCCGGCGGATCGTTCCCAGACGGTGACTGCGGGGTGGCTGCCCGAGGGCCTGGAGTGGGGGCCCTTCAACGCAGCGATGCGCGCCCGCGGCCTGGTGGTGGCGGGCGGCCAGGGCGCATGGACGGGCCGGATCCTGCGGATCGGGCACATGGGTGAGGTGGGGATCGCCGAGATGGCCGATGCGCTGCGGGTGATGGGCGAGGCGATGACCGAGTTCGGCCTTCCGGCCGATGGTCTCGCCGCGGCCGCGGTCGCGATCCGCGTTTTCGAGGCTGGCGCGGCCTAGATCCGCTGGCTGAAGAGCGCGCGCACCCGACGGCGAAGCGCCAGCCACAGGAGTGGCAACTGCAGGCGACGCCAGGCGCGCTCGAGGAGCTGCACCGCTTCAGCACCGATCCAGCGTCCGGAGTAGTTCTGTAGGACCTTGCCGTCGGCGATGGAGCGGATATCGGTGCGGTGCGCCGGGAGTTGCTCTTCCAGCCAGCTCGCGTATTCGTAGATCGTCTCCGACGAGGCGCGGCTGACGCCCGCCCGGTTGGCCGCCAGTGCGAGGCGCTCCCACTGCACGTCGGCGGGAGCAAGGAAGCGGAAACCGCGCCGGACACGCACCCACCGCCACGCGCCGTAGGCGATCAGGGCCAGCAGCACGGCCAGCAGCAGCAGGCCATTGCCCTGGGACGGCTCAACGGTGGGCGGCTCCTGGCCGGCCACGAACCCGCCGGTCGCCGGCTCGAAGGACGAGAGCGGCGAGATGGCGCCGGGATCGGCCCCCTCCTCGAACAGGTTGGGCGGGTCCACGCCGCCCACCGGCGGGTTGATCGGTGGCGCCACGCCGCTGCCCGGGATCCGGATGACCGGGGTGATGCTCTTGGTGGCCTCGAAGACCTGCCAGCCATACGCGGGGAAGTAGAGCTCCGCCCAGGCGTGCGCGTTCGACCCGCGGATCTCGTACACGCCCGCCTCGACCCGGTCGCCGGGGGCGTAGCCGACGGCCATCCGGGCGGGAATTCCCAGCGAACGGGCCATCATCACCATCGCCGAGGCGAAGTACTCGCAGTAGCCTGCGCGGCTGTCGAACAGGAAGAAGTCGACCAGGTCCCGATCCGGGTCGGAGGGAAGGTCCGCATTGGTGGTGTAGCGGAAGCCCGAGTCGCCGTTGAGGTAGGCGGCCAGCGCCTTGGCATAGTGGTACGGGTCCGGGGCACCGCCTTCAACGTCGCCGGACAGCCCGAAGCGGCTCACGGAGCGTGCCAGGCTCATGGTGCGCTGGGTGATCCTGCTGGTATCGAGGTACAGGGCAGCGATCTCGGGCGGATATTGGGTGCTCGCCCCGGCCAACTGGGCCTCGGTGGCCCGGGACACGGCGGCGGTGACCTGGTACCCGGTCCCCACGTCGATCACGCTGGCCGCCTCGAGCTGACCGAGTACGGCCACCCCGCCGGGCTCGGTCACGACTGTCGGCACGAAGATCTCGATCGGGTAGCCATGCGTGAACAGTGCCCGTCCAATCCCGGACTCGACCGAGACGGTGATCGTCTCGACCTCGAACGCGTCGGGGGCGTAGGGCCGCTCGGGCGTCGCGCCGGGGAAGATGGGATCCCCCGCCGCGACTCTGCGCGCCGTGCCGTCGCTGCTCACCCAGCCGTGGCCGGTGTACTGGTCGTAGGTGATCGTGCGCAGGTAGTAGCCGCGTTGCGCGCCGACCCGCAGCACCACCTCGTCGCCGCCGCTGAATGAGCCCGACACCGTGAATCGGGAGGCGAAGCCAGCTCCGGGGAAGCGGGTCTGGGCGGTGCCGAGGCCACCGAAGATCGCGTCGAGGTCGCCCCTGATGTCCGACCAGAGTGGGTCGATGCTGTTCCACACCCCGGTCAGCGGGGCGGCGATCGCCACGCTGGTCATGGTCCACGACAGCGCGACGGCTGCCACGATGAAGCCGACCCCGCTGCGCATGATCGAGTTGGGGACGTCTGCGTTCTGGTTCACCCGGCGCAGGCTCCACGCCTCTTGGCGGCTGACCAGGGCGGCCCGCAACCAGAGCAGCAGCGCGGCGAGGCTGAACAGGACCATGTACCCGAACAGGTCGGCGAATGTCGCCGACAGGTTGACGATCAGTAGGGCTCCGATGAGCAGGATCGCGTCGAGCACGCGGTGGTGCCGGTACACCGCGTAGGCGGCCATGAAGCCGCTCGCCCACAGCAGCATGCCCAGGATCAGGGCCCAGGGGGCCTGCTGCGGCCCGGTTCCCCGCTCCAGCAGGATCAGCAACCAGGCCACCGTTTGGTCGCGCAATCCGGTGACCTGGCCCCCCGCACCGGCCAGCGCGAAGTACTCGGCCCCAACCGAAGCCACCACGGCCCAGGCCCCCAGCGCTGCACCGATCGGGAGGGTTAGCAGGATGCTCCATTCGGTGATCGCCAGGACCGTCCCGACCAGCAGGGCCCAGCCAGCGACCCCGATCACGAAGTCGAGCCGGTCCAGCCATCCTGCCCGCTGCACCGACCACCCCAGGGCGAGGAGCATGATCGCGAGCAACGGCAGGCTGATCCAACCCGCGCGGGGCTGAAGCCGTCGGCTGAGCCATTCAGGCACGGAGCCGCTCCCGGCCGCCAATGGCCTGCGAGATATCGTCCCCGGCATGCAGCAGGTGGTGCGGGATGCCGTATTCGGCGAGCGCATGGCGCACCGCTCCGAGTTCGGCCTGCGCCTCGTCGCCGGGCGTGCCGGCGTACGAGACCCGGTCGAGCTGCACCACCAGACTGCCCACCCCCCGGCGCGGGAGCGAGGCGAGGGCACGGACCCAGTCGCGCCTGGTGGAGCCGGTGATCAGGCACAGGGTCATCCCGCGCCGGAGCTGGGGTGCGACTGCGCTAACGACTTCGGCCAGGGGGGCGCTGCCATCGGCCTGCACGTTGGCCAACAGGTGCAGGATTTTCTGCTCGACCCGGGTCCCGCGGTCGGGGTTGAGCGCGTGCAGGCGACGGCCCGATACGGTGAGGCCGACCGCCCGATTGCGCGCAAGGGTGGCGACCGCGATCGAGGCGGCGACCGAGACGGCCGCTTCCACCGAGGCGCCGTCCCCGGTCCCCGCGTGGGCCCCACGTTCCAGGTCGAGCAGGATCCACAGGTCGGCGGCCTGCTCGGGATCGAATTCCTTGACGTGCAGTTCACCATGACGCAACGAGCTCAGCCAATGAATCCGGTTGATTGGGTCGCCGTGGGCATACGGGCGGACGCTTCGCACCAGCGGGGCCATCGCCTCGACCCGTCGCCTGGCGGGCAGGCTGCCGTCAACCGGAGCGGAAGGGAGCTGCCAGTTCGGGAGGGGATGGACCTTGGGGAAGACCACCACCCAGGTCGGCTGGCCGACCGTCATCTCGCTGCTGAAGAGGCCTAGCGGGTCCCCGGTCCGGACCCGCAGCGGGCCGAGCCGGAAGCTGCCGCGCCGCAGCAGGGTGACACTGGCAAGCCACTGCCGGCTGCCCTTGGCCGCGACCCCAATCGCGCGGCCCGGCAGCGGCGCGGGCAGGGTCGAGTCGTTCCAGACCTCGACCCATGGCTTGCTCCAGCCGGAGTCGTTGTCGATCCGATACACCGCCTGGAGCAGATCCCCCACCTGTGCCCGCGGATTGAGGGCGTGGTACCCCGCGCGCATCCCGCGCAGTCCGCGCCTGGCGTACCACCATGCCCCGACCAGCAGGATGCCGACCAGGTAGAGCAGGAAGAAGAGGAAGTTCAGACCCGTGCTGAAGGCCGCCACCGCCAGCGCGGTGACGATGAAGGTGAGGCGTAGCTGGCGTGAGAGGCCCATGGCCCGACCCGATCAGCCCTGTGGAGCGCCGACGTTGCTCGCGTCGCCGATCGGAACCTGGGCGAGCACCTCGCGGACGATGGAGTCGGGGTCGACCTCACGCAGGGTGGCCTGGCTCTTGATGATCAGCCGATGGGCGAGTACCGCCACGGCCAGCGCCTTCACGTCGTCGGGGATCACGAAGTCGCGCCCCCCCAGCGCGGCCATTGCCTGGCCGGCGCGGTACAGGTTGATCGAGCCGCGCGGCGATGCCCCGAGGTAGACATCGGGGTGTTCGCGGGTGGCGGTCACCAGCCGAACGATGTACTCGGCCACGGCCTGGTCCACGTAGACCTCCTTGACCGCGGCCTGCAACTGGCGCAGCTCCTCGACCTCGATCACCTGGCGCAGCTCCTCGATGGGGTGGCGCCGTTTCTGCTCGTCCAGGATGACGAGCTCCTCCACCGCGCGCGGGTAGCCGAGCCGGATCCGGAGCAGGAAGCGGTCGAGCTGGGCTTCGGGCAGGGCGAACGTGCCCTCGTACTCGATCGGGTTCTGGGTGGCGATCACCAGGAAGGGGCTGGGCATCTGGTGGGAGGTCCCATCGATGGTGGCCTGCCGCTCCTCCATGCATTCGAGCAGCGCGCTCTGGGTCTTTGGCGTGGCACGGTTGATCTCGTCGGCCAGCACCACGTTGGCCATGATCGGTCCGGCTCGGAACTCGAACTCGGCGTTCTTCTGGTTGAAGATCGACATGCCGGTCACGTCGGACGGGAGCAGGTCGGGCGTGAACTGGATGCGCTTGAAGGTGCAGCCGATGGAGCGGGCCAGCGCCTTGGCCAGCATCGTCTTGCCGACCCCGGGCACGTCCTCGATCAGGATGTGGCCCTCGCACAGCAGCGCGACCAGCGCCGTCCGGACCTCGAGGTGCTTACCGACGATCACGCGCTCGACGTTGGCGACCACGCGCTCCGCCGATTCCTGGACGTTCTTGGCCATCGACCTTCCTCTGCGGGCGGGGAACGGGCGGATCCCCTCACCCTCACATTACCGTAGCGGCTCCGACGCGGTTCAGCCGCCCCCCATTCCGAGCAGCCGCAGCCACTCGGCCATCACCGCGCCCCCAATCGGGGCGGCCCGCACCGATCCGCTCAGGCCGCCCTCCTCGATCACCGCGATCGCGATCGCCGGGGTGGCCCCGTCCTGGGCCGGCGCGAAGCCGATGAACCACGCGTGCGGGGCCAGTCCCCCTCCCCGTTCGGCGGTGCCCGTCTTGCCCGCGGTCGAGACCCCGCTGATCCCGTACAGCGTCACCGCGCCACTCCCCGCATAGGGGCGCCCGAGCTCGCCGTGGACCGCGTCCACCATTGCCGCTCGCAGGTCGGCGGCCGCCTGCGACCCGATCACCCGCCGCATCGCCCCGCCGTAGCCCTCCAGCACCCGGGGATCCGGACCGGCGCCCGGGTCCGCCGCATGAGCCCTGATGTCGCGCACCACGAAGGGGGTGGGCATCAGCCCGCCGTTGGCCACCGCCGCGGCCAGCAACGCCATCTGCATCGGCGTCACCTCGGTCTGCGCCTGGCCGAAGGCGGCGTTGGCCAGCTCCACCCGATCGATGAACGGAGCACACCCATCCTCGCTGCGTCCCGAGACGTACGACGGGTCAACCGCCAGGAATCGCTCGTCCGAGCCGACCCGCAGCGGGGCGCAGAATCCGAAGCGCCGCGCGTACTCCAGGAATCGCGCCTCGCCCAAGTCGAGGCCGACATGCGCGAAGAAGATGTTCGAGCTCACCTGCAGCGCCGGCGAGAGCGGCCACAGGGCGGGGGTCACATCGCCCAGCGGGTGTTCTCGGATGGTGAAGCCCGATACCACGAACCCATCGGTCTCCTCGGCGGGCTGGTTGGGGTAGGTGGTCTGCGGGGTGATCACACCCGCGTCGAGCGCCGCGGCCGCGGTCAGCACCTTGAGCACCGAGCCGGGGGTGTAGTGCCCGCGCCGGGTGCGGTCCAGCAGCGGGTGGTCCGGCACCGTGGCAAGGGCCTGCCAGGCGACCTCGGCGGCGGTCGGATCGCCGGAGAACCCGGTGGCGTCGTAGGTCGGGGTCGAGACGATGGCCAGGATCGCTCCGGTGGCCGGGTCGATCGCCACCACCGCGCCCACCGCTGCGCCGAGCTGTGCAGCGGCGAAATCCTGGAGCCGCTGGTCGATGGTCAGGGTCAGGTCGCGCGGCTGCGGGTCGCGATCGAGGATGTCGCGGACCAGGTCGGTGAGCGGGTTCGGATCGCTCCTGCCGGTCAGCAGATCGTCCCAGGCCTGCTCGACCCCGGTCGTCCCGTATCGCAGGCTGGCATAGCCGAGAACGTGACTGAACGCCGGATCGAGATAGCTCCGGCGGCTGATCCCGTCGATGACCACGCTCGAGGCAAGCACCCGGCCGGCGGCGTCGAAGATCGTCCCCCGCAGCGCGCTGCGACGCGCGGCAATCACCTCGGGGTTATCGGGCCGAGCGGCGAGGCGCGGCGCCTCCACGACCTGCCACCAACCGAGGCCAAGCCACAGGCAGCCAAAGGCCAGCACCAGGTAGCGCGCCAGCCGACGGATGTTGGTCGCAATCACCGGTCCGGCGCTGCCTCGGCGGCCGCGGCCATCGCGGTGCGGTGGCTGATCGAGAGCAGCAGGCCGATGACCGCGAAGCTGGCCAGCAGGCTCGACCCTCCGTAGCTGACGAACGGGAGGGTGATCCCGGTGAGCGGGATCAGCTTGAGGTTGCCGGCCGCGATGATCAGGGTCTGCAGGCCGAGGCTGACGGTGAGGCCAACCGCCAGCAGGGCCGAGAAGTCGTCGCGGGCGAGCATCGCGACGCGCAGGCCGCGAACGACGAGGACCAGCATCAGGCCGAGCAGCGCCGCCGCCCCGATCAGCCCCAGCTCTTCAGCGATCCCCGCGAAGATGAAGTCGGTCGGCAGCGCCGGGATCGGCAGGTGCCCTCCGATCATCGGCAGCCCCTGTCCCAACCCGCTCCCGAACAGGCCGCCTCGCCCGAATGCATACAGGGCCTGGACGGTCTGGTAGCCGGCACCACTGGGGTCCACGAACGGATCGATCCAGTTGTCCACCCGGATCCGCACGTGCCCGAAGAACTGGTACGCGACCAGCGAGCCGGCGACGAAGAGCAGCAATCCCAATGCTACGTAGCTGCGGCGGCCGGTTGCCACGAAGAGCATGGTCAGGAAGATCCCCAGGAAGAGGAGCGCCGTGCCCAGGTCGCGGCTGATGACCACCACCAGCATCACCGCCACGAAGACCGCCAGAAGCGGCACCAGGTAGGGCAGCGGCGGCAATCGCATGCGCCCGATCCGCAGGCTGGCCCCGCTCAGCACCCCGCGGTTCTCCGCCAGGTAGCCGGCGATGAAGATCACCAGGGTGACCTTGATCGCCTCCCCGGATTGGAAGCCGAGCGGACCCAGGTACAGCCACAGGCGCGCGCCGTTGACCTCGCGACCGAACAGGAAGGTGATGACCAGCAGCAGGGCGCCGGCCAGCGCCCAGGAGTACTTGAAATGCCGCAGGAAGCCGTCGTCGCGCAGGCGCAGGGCGATCAGCAGCATGGCCGTCACGCCCAGGCAGAACCAGACCACCTGGGTGGCAGCCATCCCCAGCTCCACGCCGAGCAAGTTGAGGCCGAGCGGCTCCTGTGGGAGCCGGTTGAGCATCACCAGGCCGAGCCCGCCGATGGTCGCGGCCACCGGGAAGATGAGCGGATCGCCGCGATAGCCGCTGACCGCCAGGGCGGCGCTGGCGATGGCGACCAGGGCGAGGTAGGCGATGGCGAGGCCCATCGGCCCGGGATCGAGCTGGCCGGTACGCGCGATGTTGGTGATTGCGAACCCGAGCGGGACCAGCAGCGCCAGGGGCAGCGCCAGGCGCAGGCCGGGAAGTTGCGGCGGCAGCCCGGTGAGCGGCACGCGTCCGCCGGTCATCGCTCCAGTCGCAGTCGTACCCGACCGATGGTCAGCTCATCGCCGTAGGCCAGCGCCACCGGACGGACGATGCGGTGCCCGTTGACATAGGTCCCGTTGGTGCTCTCCAGGTCCTCGATATACCAGGCTCGCCCGCGGAAGGTGAGGATCGCGTGGGTCCCCGACACGAAGTCGTCCTCCACGTAGATGGTGCTGTTGACATCGCGTCCGATCGAGTTGATCGGACCCAGGAAGACCGTGCGTCCCACCGGCGGCTCGTCGTCGGGCGACTCGAGCACGGCCAGGCGGCCAATCCCGGTCCGACTTTCAAGCTGGGTCTGCTCGGCGCTGCGCAGGTCGCGCAGGAGGGCGCGCGCGAACGACCACAACACCAGGTAGAGCAGGACCAGGAAGCCGAGCTGGAGGACGAGAAGCAGGAGCCGCAGGATGTCGGCGGTCATCCCCGGATCCGGAACTCGATCTCGGTGGAGCCGATCCGGACCACGTCCCCCGGTCCGAGGGCGGCCTGGCTGATCGGCTCGCCGTTGATGGTCGTTCCGTTGCGGCTGTCTAGGTCGGCGAGGCTGTAGGCGCCGTGCTGCAGCTTCACCTGGCAATGGTGCCGGCTGACCTGGTCGTCATCAACGATCACGTCGTTATCGCTGGCCCGCCCAATCCCGATCAGCGCCGCGCTCAGGTCGAAGGTGACCGGCGGACCGCCCGCCGTGCGAACCAGGAAGTAGGCGCGCGCGGCCGAGTCAGGAGTCGGCACCTCGAACCCGGGACGCGCCAGCACCATGGTGTCGGACATCACCGCCGGCAGGGCATCGGCCGGCACCCGCCCCCCGGCTTGATCGACCAGGCTGGCCGCCACCCGGACCTCACCACGGAGGACCGACTCGTCGGAAAGCAACTCGACCTGGGGTTTTGCCACCAGGATGTAGTGGTGCCTCCGAGCGCGGGCCAGCACGCCGTGCTCAAGGTCGTCCTGGAGCGAGGTCCGGTATGAGGCGAAGGCCGCAAAGTCAGCCGGGTGCAGATGGAGCTGGTAGCGATTGGGCACCATGGCGCCACGCTCACCGAACGACTTGGTCGTTTCCATGGCGCGCTCGATGCGATTGGCCAGGGCCTCCGGCTGGAGGGCCGCGCCCAGCCTCCCCGCCGGGGCCTGGAAGAATCGCTCGAAGAACGCCTCCAGCCTGCTGAAGAATCCCACGGCGCCCGATCCTAGCACGCGACCGCCGTCAGCCCGGCTCGGGTGAATCGGAGTACCAACGCCGATCGCTCCGGTACAAATGCCATCGTGGGACCTGCGGCACGCGAGTCATATACTGGCCGCCCGACGATGACCGACACGCTGTCCGAATCCTTCTGCGAACGGTGCGGCACTCGCTACGAGTTCGCTGCTGCTGCCCGCATCGGCCCATTGCGCCGCACCCGGGGCCTGCTGTCGGGCCTGAAGACCTACCTCACCACCCAGGAGGCGCTCTCCGACGCGGTGGGAGACGCGATGCGGGGCGAGGCCGACGGGATCGCCGCCACGCAGCTCACCGCCTTCCACGACACCTTCAGCTTCTGCCTCTCTTGCCGCCAGTACGCCTGCAACTCGTGCTGGAACACGGATGCCGGCCGCTGCCGCAGTTGTGAGCCGATGCCGGGACAGAACGATGTCGCCCCCGCGCTCAAGGACGGACATCCGGCCGAGGCGATGGTTGCCCCCGAGGTCACTCCGGAGGACCGGCAAGCCTGGCCGGTAGCTGACCTCGTCACGCCGCAGCAGCCCGCGGTCGAGCCGGAGGCAGCGCCCGAACCCGAACCCGAACCGGTGGTGGCCCCGATGTCGGTCGACGAGATCGAACTGCGCCTCGCCTGGCTGACCGCCGATCAGGCTCCGCAGGAGCCTGAGACGCCCGACGTCTCCGCGGAAGTGGACGAGCCCCAACCGATCACGCTCGAGGTCGAGGTCGCGCCTACCGCAATCCCTGAGCCCGAGCCCGAACCCGAACCTGAGCCGGTCGCGGTTGCATCCGAACCTGAGCGCCCCGAACTTGCCGCGCATCGAGCCAAGCTCGATCTGCTTGGCATCGGAACCTCGGATGCAGCGGCCGCGACGCAGCAGCCCCGAGTGCTGCCCTACCGCTCCCGCGGAGCGGGGGCCCATCCGGGCGAGGCACCTCGCGCCGTGGCCAGTGTGTGGGACGCCTCGGCCCGGGAAGTCAGCCAGGCGAGTGGGGTGAGCATCCGCGAATGCGGGAATTGCGCTCTATCGCTCTCGGTCAGCGCTCGCTTCTGCCGGCGCTGCGGCACTCCCCAGGCTCGCAGCGCCTAGTCTCGCCCCGCCTGTTCGCCGCCGCCGGATGCCGGCGCAGCCCCGCCGCCGCTTGAGCCGGGATCCCCCTTGGCAGCGGGCGCTGTGCTCCCGTCAGCGACCGATGCTGAGCTTGCCGACCGCGAATCGGTGCGGTAGAAGCCACTCCCCTTGAAGATGATCCCAGTCGGGAAGAACATCCGGCGCAGATCACCGCCACACGTGGCGCAGGTGGTTGGGCCGGCCTCGCTCATCGGGTGCACCACTTCGGTGATTTCACCGCACGCACGGCACGCATAGTCGTAGGTCGGCACGGCGCGCGCATGATGGCAGTCGGGCGGGGGTCTCGCAATCGGCCTCGACCGGCGATCAGTTGCTGGCGACCCTCGCCGTGACCGAGGTAAGCCATCCGCGCGCGCGTTCCGTGCGAGACGCAGGCTCGGGGTTCAGCAGCATTCGTGCGACGCCGTGGAGGTCAGCCGCGATCCGTTCCCGCGGGAATCGGGTGACGAGCGGAACGCCTTCGTTGCTGGCCAGCACCGCGCGACGGCCATCCGAGATGACGCTGGCCGAGATCGGCATCCCGAGCGCCGCGACGACGTCGGTGGCGGAGACGCCGGAGTTCTCCCGGTTGACGACCACGCGCACCACGTCGCGAAGCCCAAGGTCGCGGGCCACGGTCAGGAACTGGGCGGCATTGCGCAGCGCGCCCACCTCGGGAGTCACCACCAGCAGGATGTCGTTTGCCACGGTCAGCATCGCCACGGTGCGGTCGTCGTACCCGGCGTGGGTATCGATCACCACGTGGGCGGCGTGGCGGCGCGCCCAGCCGGTTGCGGCGATCAGCAGATCGGTGCTGACCCGCTCCGCGTACGCCGGATCCTGCCCCCAGCTCAGCACGCGCACCCCGCTGTCCGGATGGACGGTAGAGGCATGTTCAAAGGCAGCGTCGGTCCACTCCTGCGACGGCGTGTCAGCGAGGTCGGCGAGCCCCATTCGCGCCGGGACGTCCAAGGCCGAGGTCAGATTTCCGACCCCCGCGGCAGCGTCCAGGACGATGACCGAGGCACGCGTCTGCTCGCGCAGGGCCACGGCAAGGTTGACGACCAGGGTGGTCTTGCCGACCCCGCCCTTCGGCGCGAACACCGTGATGACGCGACCTTCGCCGATCGCCGTCTCATCGGTTCCACCGACCTTCGGCCGTCCCATTCCTTCCGAGGTCGCCCCTCCGTGGCGGATGAGCATCGCCTGCAGGCGGTGGATCAACGCGTCGGCAACCAGTGGCTTGAGCGCCACCTCGGTATGCGACCCGCCGCCCACCGACAGAGCCCACTCCGGCGTCTCTTCGCCGACCAGCAGGAGCAGGCCAGTGTGCTCGACCTCGAGGCCGGCCCTGAGTGGCGTGGCGGTCGCGGCTGGAAGGTCCGCATCCAGCACCACCAGGTCGGCGGGCAGCCCATCGGCAAGCTTGAAACCGGCCTGCGCAAGCGCGTCCCGATATGCATCGGACGGCTCGCTCAGGGCGAGAAGGACGCTGGGTGCGTGGCTGGTGACCATTGATCCCAGCATCGGAGAGCGCACCCGGCAGGACAATGGGACTCGAGCACACCCGAAGCCCGCCGAAGGTACTCCCGTTGGCTAGCTGCGCGACATGCGCATGCCGCACTTGGGGCAGTAGAAGGCGCCACCAGCACCGGCGTCGAAGCCGCAGTGGCTGCACGTCCGGCCGGCCGGACCGTCCGCCACGGTCGCGGTCGGGGCAGCCTGCCCGATCGCCAGGTCTGACGCGAGGGCCTGTTGCAGGAGTGCGTTGAGCAGGCGTTGGCCGGTCCGCTCCGTGTCGCCGCGCAGTCCGCGGCCGCCCCATCCGACCACCCCGCGCACGATGAGCTCACCCGACAGTTCGTCCCAGTGGCTGGCCAGGCCGCCGACAATGGCAGCGTAGTCGGGCACGCCCGACGTGTCGATTTCGCCGTGGAGCAGGGCGCACACGAAGGTGTCGACGGTCATGTCCAGCGTGTCGGTCAGTTCCAGCACGGCAAGAGCGTGCCGCCCGATCGGGCTGACCTCCCGTCTGGCCTGGACCCACTGCTCCAGGCTGGCGAAGCGCTCGACCGCCGGGGCTGCCTCGCCGAATTCGATCGGCAAGGGCTCGATCACCTCCACCGGGGAGATGGCGAGTGGGTCCACCAGGTGGGCAAGGGTGGAGGTCACGTCTGCCGTGGTCCGGACCCGAAGTCCATCGCTCGAGCGCCCCTGGTAGGTCAGCTTGAGCGTGAACTGGTGCGCCGCAACCTCTTCCGCCAGCGGAGTCGAGGGGCGCGGAGCAGGCGAGGCTGGCTTTCGACGGCGCAGGAAGGACATGGCGCGCCAGATCTTAGCAGTGGGCGGCCGGCGCCCCTATCCCGACGAAAGTCCCGGATCGCTCGCGAGCTGGCCCAGCCGGGCCTCCAGTTCAACAAGCCGGTCTCGCTCACGCAGCACCACTTCGGCGGGGGCCCTCATTGCGAAGGGGCCGTCGAGCAAGTCGCGGATCCGTTGGATGGCCGTTTGCAACTCCAGTTCCTGCGCCGCGCGGCGAGCTACTGCCTGGGCCTCGGTCGCGGGAGCAATCGTCAGCCACGCGGCGCCCAATCGGCCACTGGCGACCAGGGTCGGCCGTGGCGTGCTGTCCCCAACCCCACGAATCTCGATCGGGCGAACGCGGGCAAGGGCTTCCAACGGCGCTCGTTGACCGTCCAGCAGCCGCGCCGCGGCGTTGTCGGCGGGCACGACCGCCAGGCCGATCCAGGCGCCTGCCGGTACACCGGCCGCGGTCCGCAGGTTGCGCACCTCGCGGACCAGTTCCGCGATCGACTCGAAGTCGGCCTCGCCCGCCGTGTCACGCTCGGCCGGTGCCGGCCAGCGCGCGCTGATCAGCAGCGGCTCGCCCGCGGTCAACCCGGCCTCGGCCTCGCCCAGCGCAGCCCAGATCGCCTCGGTCACGAACGGGAGCAGCGGATGAAGCAGCCGCAGTTGAACGGCGAGGCCATTCGCCGCGGCCAGCCAGGCGCGGGCCCGCTCGCCCGCATCGGCATCGGCCCGGCGCAGGTCGACCTTGACCAGCTCCAGGAACCAGTCGCAGTAATCGCTCCAGAAGGTGTCGTAGGCTGCCGCGGCGTATCCGGCGAAGTCGTAGGCGTCCAGGGCGCGGGTGGCGCGCTCCTGGGCGCCCGCCAGGCGGGAGGCCATCCAACGCTCGGCCAGCGAAGGGACGCCATCGCCGGGCGGCAGTGAGTCGGGGCGCGCGCCGATCACGAAGCGAGCCGCGTTCCACAGCTTGTTGGTGAAGTTGCGGCCGCCGTCGAGCTTTGCGTCTGTCATCCGCTGATCGCTCCCGGCCGCGATCCCGGACACGAGCGCGAAGCGCAGTGCATCGGCACCCATCTGCTCGATGACTTCGAGTGGATCGAGGACGTTGCCCTTGGTCTTGCTCATCTTGCCCCCGCCGTCGAGCCGGATCAGCCCGTGCAGGTAGACCGTATGGAACGGCTCGACCCCGGTGCAGAAGAGGCCGAGCATCATCATCCGGGCCACCCAGAAGAAGATGATGTCGTAGCCCGTCTCCATCACCGAGGTGGGGTAGAAGCGCCGCATGTCGGGCGTCTCGTCCGGCCAGCCCAGGGTCGAGAAGGGCCACAGCCCGCTGCTGAACCAGGTGTCGAAGATATCGGTCTCCTGGCGCAACTCGGCGGCGGGCCGGCCGCAGGTGGCGCAGGCATCCGGCCCGGCCTCGGCATCGGTGATCGTGACGTGGTCGTCCGGACAGAACCAGGCCGGGATCCGATGGCCCCACCACAACTGGCGCCCGACCGCCCAGTCATGGATGTTCCCCAGCCAGTGGGCGTACACCTTCTCGAAGTGCTGGGGCACGATCCGGGTCCGCCCCTCGCGGACCGATGCCAGTGCGCGCTCGGCCAGCGGCGCCATCCTGATGAACCACTGCACGCTCAGGCGAGGCTCGACCACCGTGCCGCACCGATCGCAATGGCCCACCACCATGGAGTGCTGACGCTCGCCTTCGAGGTCGCCGGCGTGGCGCAGGCGGGCCACGATGGCCGCGCGGGCCTCGTATCGATCCATGCCCGCGAACTCGCCGCCGGCTTCGTTGACGCGCGCCTCCTCGTCGAGGATCGAGATCGCTGCCAGGCCGTGGCGCTTCCCGGTGGCGTAGTCCTCGGGATCGTGGGCGGGGGTGATCTTGACGGCGCCGGTCCCGAAGTCACGCTGGACCACCGCGTCGGCGATGATCGGCAGGCGACGACCCAGGAACGGCAGGATCGCCTCGCGGCCGATGAGCGCTGCGTAGCGCGGGTCCTCGGGATGGACCGCTACCGCCGTGTCGCCCAGGATCGTTTCGGGACGGGTGGTCGCGACGTTGATCCAGGCGTCCGCGTCGGCTGAGCCATCGGGGCGGGCCAGGTGATAGCGCACCGTCCAGAGGGTGCCGACCTCCTCGCGATGCACGTTCTCCAGGTCGCTGATCGTGGTCCGGCAGCGTGGACACCAGTTCACCAGCGCCTCGCCGCGGTAGACCAGGCCTGCCTCATCCAGGCGCTTGAACGCGACTCGCACCGCGCGCGCGCTGATCGGATCCATGGTGAACAGATTGCGGGTCCAGTCGGCGGAAGCGCCCAGCCGGCGCATCTGGAGGCCGATGGCGTCACGCGTCGCGTCCATGAACCGCCACATCCGCTCCAGGTAGCGCTCGCGACCGAGCGAGGCCCGAGTCTCCCCCTCCTCGGCAATGACCCGGTCCAGGACGAACTGTGCGGCGATGCTGGCGTGGTCGACTCCCGGCAGCCAGAGGGTGTCGTCGCCGCGCATGCGGTGATAGCGGGTCAGCGTGTCCTCGAGGGTCACGAACAGTGCGTGACCGGTGTGCAGCGAGCCAGTGACGTTGGGCGGCGGCATCGTGATCACGAACCGTTCCGCGCCGTTGGGCGGGACCGACGCCGGGGTGAAGGCGCCGCTTGCCGCCCAGCGCTCGTAGATTTCCGCCTCGTGGGCAGCGGGGTCGTACGCGGGCGCCAGTCCCTCGGGTTGCCTGCTCACCGCGCCATCCTCCGTCGACACGCAGCGACCCGCTCGTCGAAGGACGAACGGGTCGTGGTACCACCTTCGTTTCGCGATTCGGTCAGGACCGATCCGCGCTTGCGGCCGCGCTATCGGGCGGCGCCCGGCCGGCTCGCGTGTGACCTTCCCCCTTCCGTTCCGCGTTGGGCTCGCAGCCGGGGCCCATCGTCTCTGATCGGTCGCTGGAGGGGTACTCCTCACGGTCAATGCCGTGAGGCGAGTCTAGCATGGCGTCGCGTGCGCTACGCGCTCAGGGGATGGGGCCGAGCGCCACGCGAAGGGCATCCGGCTCGCCCTCGATCTGCGCTCCCTGGAGGCCCATTCCACTGAGCGCCCCCCGCAGGTCGAAGCCGGCAGCGTGCTCGGTCGTCAGCAGGAATTCCCCGGACTCGCCCAGGCCCAGGCGCACGGTAGCGATCCCCGGCACGCGTTCCAGCGCCTGCTTGACCGAGGTGACGGCCCCGAAGCTCTCGTGCCCGGCGACGGCGATGCTGGTACTGACCAGCCCGTCAGGCATCGCGGAAGACGAGGGGTCAAGCGGCCGCCCCGGGTCGTCGCTCGGACCCAGTTCAGGCGCGACCGGCATGCGGGTCGCCGCGGCCACGAACGCGGCCGGGTCGCTGATCAGGGCAAGTTCGCCGAAGAAACGGCCCAGGAGTGCCTCGAATTCAGCCAGTTGGGCCTGGATCGCCAGGATCCGGCGCTGGGTGGATTCGCGCTGGCCGGCCGCTTCCCGCTGCTGAATCTCCTCGTGCTCGGCCAAGCGCTGATCGGCCTCTGCACGGAGGCGCGCCATCTCGGCCTCGCGTCGGGTCGCGATGGCGGCGGCCCCTTCCTCGGCGCGGCGCTGCAGCTCCTCGGCTTGCGCGGTCGCGCGATGCCGGGCCTCCTCGACCAGGCGCGCGGCGTCTGCCCGGGCTGCGACCAGGGCCGCGCCTCGCGAGCGCTCGGCGGACTCGCGCATCGCCTCCAGCAGGCGGCCGAGGAATTCGTCGGCGAGCGCACGAGGCGGTTCGGCGGAGGACATCGGATCAGCTGCCGGGGGATGTGCGGCGCTGATCAGGCAGACTCTTCGCCACGCAGCACGGGGCGAGCCCGCGGCGCCCGTCGGCGAGGTTCGGCCTCATCGGTCTCGGTAACCAGCATCGGCGGCTGGCCGTGCTCGATCGTCTCCGCGGTGATGACCACCTTCCGGATGTCGGTCCGCTCGGGGATGTCGTACATCACGTCGAGCAGCGCCGCCTCCACGATCGTTCGCAGGGCGCGTGCGCCGGTCTTGCGGCCAAGTGCCAGCTTGGCGGTCATCTCGAGCGCCTCGGGAGTAAAGATCAGCTCGACCCGATCCAGCGAAAGGAACTTCTCGAACTGGCGGGTGACCGCGTTGCGCGGCTCGGTGAGCACCTTCATCAGGTCTTCGTGCGAGAGCGCATTGAGGCTCACGATCACCGGCAGGCGACCGACGAACTCGGGGATCAGGCCGTAACGCAGCAGGTCCTCGGGCATCAACTGGTCCAGCAGCAGGCGGCGATCGTCACGCGTGCTCTGCGCCTGCGAGCCGAAGCCCATTCCCTTGCGACCGACGCGCTCCTCCACGATCTTCTCAAGTCCCTCGAACGCGCCACCGCACACGAACAGGATGTTGCTGGTATCGATCTGGATGAAGTCCTGGTGGGGATGCTTGCGCCCTCCCTGCGGCGGGACGTTGGCGACCGTCCCCTCCAGGATCTTGAGCAGCGCCTGCTGCACGCCCTCGCCCGATACATCGCGGGTGATGGAGGGGTTATCGGTCTTGCGCGCGATCTTGTCGATCTCGTCGATGTAGATGATCCCGCGCTGGGCCCGCGGCACGTCGAAATCGGCCGCCTGGATCAGGCGCAGCAGGATGTTCTCGACGTCCTCGCCGACGTAGCCGGCCTCGGTCAGGCTGGTGGCGTCGGCGATGCAG
>JBKJYH010000022.1:0-3343 GCA_046715765.1 Candidatus Limnocylindria bacterium | reverse complement strand
CCCTCGCAGCCAGCGGCGTGACCTCCGGCTGCGGCGGAGGCAACTACTGCCCCAGCGCGTTCGTGACCCGGGAGCAGATGGCCGCCTTCATGAATCGGCTGGGGGCCCTCTCGCCGGCGAAGATTCCGGTCGTCAACGCGGCCCGGCTCCAGGGGCAGCCCGCCAGCGCATTCCTGCGCGGGAACGTGGAGCTGAGCCAGTTCGGACCGTGGCAGTCGACCAGCGGGTCGAGCCTGTCGCCGACGATGGTGCAGAACACCACCTCGATCCACATGAACACCGGCGGCGCCGGTGAGGCACTGATCCACCAGGGCCTGGTCGGCCCGGCGGCGATCGGCGCTACGACCTACGGTTTCGCGTCGGTCGAGATCTGCTGGGCGGCGTTCAGCACCAACGTGCTGATCGATACGGTGACGGTGTGGCAGGACTACGCGGTGGCCAGGGTCAACGACAGCACTAACGTGGCGGTCACCAGTACCGGGTGCCACACCTGGACCGCCCCGCTGCTGGTGGCCACTGCCGGTGCCGTGGTGCTGGCGGTCGATCTGCAGTACGCCGCCGCCGGCTCGTTCAAGTTCGTATCGGTCAAGACGACCTGGGCTCCGGTGCCGTAGGCGGGAGGCCGGTCACCCATCCCGGCTGATCAGAAAGGCGCAGGGGCCGATGCCCGAAGGCCGGAGGCCGGAGGCCCGAGGCCCGAGGGGCAGGCTTGACAAGCAGAGGTAATGCTCGTGCACCGATGGGGCCGGCTCGGCGCCGGGTGAGAAGTGGGGCTAATCAGGGCGCGCCAGACGAGGGGGATCGGTGCATCTTGATTACCCCGGCTCATCAGGCAGGCGCGGGGGCCGCATCAGGCCCGGATTGACGCGGTGGGGATTACCAGCGCGCGGGTGACCTGGGTGCCGGTCGAGACCGGCGGGACCTGAACTGCCGACCGCGGGATGGGCAGCGGTGCGTGCCGGTTGACGCGCGGGTGAGAATGGCTCCGATGCGGTCTCGCCCGCGATAGGGCGCCACTTGGTTGCCGGCGGGCGAGCGCGACCCAGGAGTGCCCGATGCCCGTCCGTCGCCTGCTGCCGATCCTGGCCCTGGCCCTTGCCCTGGCCGCCTTCCCGCTCGGAGCGCTGGCCTCCCACGATTTCGCCGATGTCCCGGACGCCAACCCGTTCCACGCCGACATCGGCGCGCTCGCCGATTCCGGAGTGACCACCGGGTGCGGGGGCGGCAACTACTGTCCATCGGCGTTCGTGACGCGCGAGCAGATGGCGGCGTTCATGAACCGGCTGGGAGCGCTGGCGCCAGGCAAGACGCCGGTGGTCAACGCCGCGGAGCTGCAGGGACTGATTCCCGATCAGTTGATCCGCTCCGACGTGGCCTACGTCGGGCATTACCGCTGCAACGTGTACGACATGCTCCTCTCCGAGACGAGCTACGGGTACGGCATCACCGCCGGATTTCTCTACATCTCGACGGCCGTGTCCGGCACGGCCGGGTGCGGGATCCTGCTCCCCGACGGCGCGACAATCAGCGGTGTCTCCTGGCGAGTGAAGGATGCCTCCCCGGATTTTGAGGTCTTCGGCTGTGCCCTATCGGTCTACGACGACAACGGGGCCGAGACAGTCGTCGCCTCGGCTGGGCCGACCGGCGACCCGGCGGAGCCGGGCTTCACCACCCTCTCCGATGCCAGCGTTCTGGCCGGCTACGAGGTCGTCAGCAACGAGCTGTACGGCTACGGGCTGACCTGCGCCTTCGATGGCGGCACGGAGAGCGTCGGGGTCGTGTACTACCAGGTCACGGTTGACAACGAGGGCCTGCCCTTGCCGTAGGCCTGCAGGCCTGGTGCTCCGAGGCGAGGCCCGAGGCCGCAGGCTTGAGGCCCGAGGCCGCAGGCTTGAGGCCCGAGGCCCGAGGCCCGACGGCCAGGCTTGAGGCCCGAGGCCCGACAGGCCAGGCTTGAGGCCCGAGGCCGCAGGCTTGAGGCCCGAGGCCCGAGGCCCGACAGGCCAGGCTTGATAAGCTGGGCTAATGCTCGTGCACCGATGGGGCAGGCTCGGCGCCGGGTGAGAAGTGGGGCTTATCAAGGCGCGCCGGACGAGGTGGATCGGTGCGTGTTGATTACCCGGGCTTATCAAGGACGGGCCACGGCGATGGTCAGGGGACGGTGTAGGTGGCCACGCTGCTCTGGGCCACCAGGAAGCCGCCGAGGGGAGTGGATCGGATGGTCTGCACGCGCAGGTAGTAGGTGTGCCCGGGGAGCAGGTCAGCTGAGCTGACGCTCCCGATGCCCTGCTCGCTGATGGCGGCGAGGTACCCATCCCCGCCCAGGTACGACGGCTCCGGGTTGGTCTCGGAGAACGCGATCTTGTAGTACGAGAAGCACCCGGCCAGGCCCGCGTACGGGGTCCAGGTCAGCCGCGTGGCGCCGGCGTCTCCGGGGGCGACTGCCAGCTCACCGAGTGAGGCGACGGGCGTGGCCACGGCCGACACGATCTCCGAGGCGGCCAGCACACCGTTCTCCGCGGTGAAGGCGATGGTCCGGTAGTAGACGGTTGCGCCGGCCTCGGCGGAGGCGTCGTAGCCGCTCACCTTCTCGAGGTACGGGCTGTAGGTGGTGCCGGGATCGACCGCGCCCTCGGCCGGCGGGTAGACCTTCGGGATGACGGCCACCGAATTGCGCAGGGTGACGTAGTGGTTGAACGCGCCCTCGCCGGCGTACATGGTCCAGTCCAGCACCACGCCGCCGTTGCAGCCGGTTGCGGTCAGGCCCAACGAACCGATGCTCGGCGTGGGCTCCGGCGTCGGCGTCGGCTTGACCGTGGGCGCCGGGGTGGGGACCAGGGTCGGCTGGGCAGTGGGCGCCGCAGTGGGCGCCGCGGTCGGCGCGGGTGTCGCCTCGAACCAGGCCGATGCCTCCGGGCTGGCGGTCGCGGCCGGGACGACCGAGGGCGCCGCGGACGGGCTCGGGGTGGGCGTGGGCGCATTCCCCAGCGAGACGTATAGCTCCCGGCCGGCAACCGCGGCGGCCAGCAGCAAGGTGGCGGCGGCGACCATCGGGACGAGGCGCGGCAGCGGGAAGGTCCAAGGGGCGTGGCGCCGATCGGGGTCAGTGGCGCCGGGCACCGGCAACTGCGAAACCAGCTGCGCTCGCAGCTCGGCGGCGAAGGTCGGATCCGGGCGGCCGGAGCGGGCACGCGAGCCGGCGTCGGAGAGTCGGCGTTCCAGATCGTCAGGCTGCATCGATCGTCTCCCGGGTCAGGCGGACGGGCATGACCGCCATGGCGGAGCGCAGCGCGGCGAGCGCGCGGTGGAGCTTGACGGCGAAGGTGGCGCGCGAGCAGCCCAG
>JBKJYH010000021.1:0-38581 GCA_046715765.1 Candidatus Limnocylindria bacterium | reverse complement strand
CGCAGCACGCCCTCGCGCAGCGCACCAAGCCGTGCGATGGCCGCCTGGGAACGCTCGTTCCGTCCATCGGTCTTGAGCGCGACGCGAGTGGCGCCCAGCTCGTCGAAGGCGTAGCTCAGCTGCAGGAGCTTGGCCTCGGTGTTGACCGCGCTGCGCTGGTGCGACGGCGCAATCCACGTCCAGCCGATCTCCACCCGCCCGTGCTCGGGCGCGATGTCGCCGAGTCGGGTTGCACCGATCGCCCGGCCGCTCGCCGCGTCGACGGTGGCCCAGGCCACGAAATCGGGGCGCAGCGCATCGGCGAGGTAGGCCGGCCAGGCCGCGGCACCAATCGAGAGGTCGGCGCCCATGTAGCGGAAGGTGGCCGGATCCTGCGCCGCGGCGGCCAGCAGATCGTCGCGGTGCGCCTCGGAGATCGGCTCGAGGCGCACGAAACGCCCGGCCAGGGTGATGCGCTGCGGCGGCTTCATGACCGGACGCCGCCCGGGTCCCTGCCGAATTCACACCCGGTGTGCGTTACGCGGCGCCGAGGTCTCCGGACGCAGTCAGACTCACGCCACCTGTGAATCTGACGCGGAAACCCAGCCAGACGGTCACCGGGTGTGAATCTGGCCGGCCGCCGCCGCGAGGTGGTCACTCCGTGTGAATCCGGCACGAATCGGAACGGGGGCCGGGCCGCGTCAGCCGCCGGCCTCGGCGCCGGCCTCGGAACGGGACTCGGCGACGGCGGCGTCGACCCAGCCGGGGATCTCGCGGCGCAGGGTGGGCAGCGGCAGCGAGCCGTGGGCCAGCACCTGGTCGTGGAAGTGGCGCAGGTCGAACCGATCCCCGAGCAGCTCGCTGACCTCGCGCCGGGCGCGCTCGATCTCCCGCTGACCGATCTTGTAGGAGAGGGCCTGGCCCGGCCAGATGGTGTATCGGTCGACCTCGACCTCCGCCTCGAGGAGCGGCACCGAGCCGCGCTCGTGCATGAAGGCGATCGCCTGCTCTCGGTTCCAGCCCATGGCGTGGATGCCCGAGTCGACCACCAGCCGTGCCGCGCGCCAGGCCTGGGTGTTGAGCATCCCGAAGCGCTCGGCCTGGTTCTGGTACAGGCCCATCTCATCGGCGAGGCGCTCGCAGTACAGGCCCCAGCCCTCGCTGTAGGCCACGCCGGCCATCCGCGCGCCGAGGATGCGGAACGCGGGCAATCCGGTGAGCTCCTGTTCGATCGCCAGCTGGAAGTGGTGGCCGGGGGTCGCCTCATGGAACGAGATGGCCGCCAGGTTGTGCAGCGGCCGGGTCTCGGGCTGGTAGGTGTTGATGTAGTACTGGCCGGGGCGCGAGCCGTCGAGCGCGGGCGGCATGTAGAAAGCGGCCGGCACCTCCGCCTCGCGGTACTCCTCCACCGGCAGGACGGTGCACTCCGCGACCGGCAGCCGATGGAACCAGGCCGGCGCAGCGGCCACGGCGCGCTCCACCTGGCGCGTTGCCAGCTCGACCAGTTCCTCACGGGTCGAGACCCGGTCGGCCGGGTCGGCGTCCAGCGCGGCGCGCAGGGCGTGTCGGTCGCGATGGCCGAGGGATCGGGCGATGGTGTCCTTCTCGGCCTCGATGTGCTCGAGATCGGTCAGGCCGAAGGTGTGCACCTCGTCAGGGGTGGTAACCAGCGTGGTCTGCATCCGGATCGCGAGCCGGTACAACTCCTCCCCGCCCGGCGTGCTACCCACGCCCAATTCGGCGCGGGCGTGGGGCGCGTACTCGTCGCGCAGGAAGTCGTGGAGGGATTGGAGGGCTGGATAGACCGATGCCACCACCGCGGCCCGCACCCGCTCCCGATCGGCATCGGAGCCAACCTGGGCCAGCGTCACCGCCGGAAAGGCCTCCGATGGCGCGGCCAGCATCCGGGCGATCTGGTCGATCGCCTTGCGAATCGGGACCGATGGGGCGGTCCGCCCATCGGCGATCCCCTCATCCAAGGTCTCGATATGCTGGGCCACGGCGGTCGGGTAGGCCGCGAACCGGGTGAGCAGCCGCTCGACGCGGTCGGGGGTATCGGCGCGCTGGTACTGCGCAACCCGCATCGGCATGGTCTGGACCCCGAAGATGTGATCCACCGACAGCTGGTAGTCGCGCAGGCGGAGCGCCTCGAGGTGGGTCTCGGCCACCAGCAGCAGCAGGTCGCGGGTGATGACCTGCTCCGGGTCCAGGCTGGCGGGGTCGACCGCGGATGCCTCGGCCGCCACGGCGGTATAGGCCGCGGCCTGCTCGGCGCGTCCCGCCTCGCCCAGGTCGGGCAGCCGGTCGTCGTAGCGTTCGTCACCAAGGATCGTGGCGTAGATCGGTTCGCGCTCGAGGACACCCTCCCAGAAGCGGTCGGCAATCTGGTTGAGGGCGAGGTTTGGATCCGGATCGGTCATGCGGACTTCGGTCTCCTGAGGTCGATGGGTGACAGGGGCACGAGTGTAGCCCGAGGGGCCGGGATCAGCCGCCGCCGAACAGGTCGGCCAGCAGGGCCGGCGGCGTCTCCTCCAACTGGTCGTAGCGGCAATCGGCCGGAGAGCGGTCGGGGCGCCAGCGCAGGAAGGTGGTGGCGTGTCGGAATCGGTCGCCCTGAAGGTGGTCGAACGCCACCTCGCACACGCGCTCGGGGCGCAGGGGCTCCCAGGACAGGTCCTTGCCACGGTTCCAGCGGCTGGTGGCGCCGGGCAGCCGCTTCCCTTCCGCCGCGGCTGCAGCAGCGGCCTCCCACTCCTTCCACTCGTGCCAGGGATGGCCGTCGAGCGCGTCGCGACGGAGCGGCTCCAGCTCCGCGACCAGTTCCCGCCGGCGCGCCTCGGTGAAGGACGAGGTGACGCCCACGTGCTGGAGCTGGCCGGCGTCGTTCCACAGGCCGAGCAGCAGCGAGCCGACCATGGTGCCGGGGCCGTTCTTGTGCCAGCGGAAGCCGGCCACCACGCAGTCGGCGCTGCGCTGGTGCTTGATCTTGGCCATCTCGCGCTTTCCCGGCAGGTAGCGCTGCTCGGCGCGCTTGGCGATCACCCCGTCCAGGCCGGCTCCCTCGAAGACCTCAAACCAGCGCCGAGCGACGACCGGATCCGACGTCGCCGGTGTCAGCAGGACCGATCCGGGCGGGTCAGCCAGCAGCCGCTCCAGGTGGGGGCGACGCTGGTCGAGGGCCGTGTCGCGCAGGTCTGCTGCGCCATCCGCCAGGCAGTCGAAGGCAACGTAAGACGCGGGCATCTCGCCGGCCAGCATCGCCACGCGGCTGGCGGCAGGGTGGATCCGCAGCAGGAGCGCCTCGAAGTCGAGCCAGCCGCCGCGCGCGATCACCACCTCGCCATCCAGCACGAACCGCGCATCGGCGCCGCCCAGGGCGAGGAGCGGCGGCACCAGCTCGGGGAAGTAACGGTCCAGCGGCTTGAGGTCGCGGGACTGGATCAGGAGCTCGTGCCCGTCACGAAAGACCAGCGCCCGGAAGCCGTCCCACTTGGGCTCGTAGCGCCAGCCCTCGCCGACGGGCAGCGCCGCGGTGGACTTGGCCAGCATCGGCGCGATGGGTGGGGTGATGGGAAAGGCCATGCACCGATCATAGTTGCCGCCTTGACGGGTTGACGCCCCGGGCGCAGGGTGGCGACATGCGTGGGTACGCCCTCCGAGCGGCGGCCATCGCGGGCGCGCTGGTCTTGCTGGGCGGCGCGTCCGTGGCGATCATTGGTGGGATGACAGGCCCGTCTCCGACGCCGGCCGACACGGTCCCGTTGCCGGGCGCGGGCCGGACCATCGCCGCACGCCTGACGAATGGGTTCCCCGTCTTCGTGGTCCACCATCCGAGCGGCCAGATCAGCGTGCTGGGTGCCTTCTCGACCCACATCCAGGGTGAGCTGGTGGCCTGGTGCCCCGAGGTCCGCCTCTTCACCGAACTCGCGCACGGGGCCACCTACGACGAGTGGGGCAGGTACCTGGGCGGGCCGGCGGTGGGAAGCATGCTGGGCATGGGCTGGCGTCTCAGTTCGGCGGGTGGTGACCTGCAGGTCACCGGTGTCATCGGTCCGGTCGGCCCTTCGGAACTAGGAGGACTGCCTCGGGCAGACTGGGGCTCCTGCTCGTTCGTGGGGCACTAGGCCCAGAACTCCACGGCAACCCGGGGCCGCTCCGCCATACTGCGGCCCGTGATCGAGCTCCAGTTCCTGGGGGCGGTGGGGACCGTCACCGGCTCGCAGTTCCTGCTGACCGCGGGTGATCGGAAGATCCTGGTCGACTGCGGGATGTTCCAGGGCTCGCCGAATGAGGTCGCCCGTAACCGGATGGACTTCGCCTTCGACCCGGCCGGCCTCGACGCGGTGCTCCTGACCCACGCCCACCTGGACCATTGCGGCCGCATCCCGGCGTTGGTCAAGGGAGGCTTCCGCGGACCGATCATCACCACCGCCGCCACCGCGGACCTGGCTGAGATCGTGTTCCGCGACGCGGCGATGCTGATGGCCGAGGCCGAGGCACGCTGGCGTCGGCGCCATCCGGAGGAGTCGGTTGCCGAGGGACCCGCGCTGGTCGACGACAAGGAGATGGTGGCCCGACTGCGGGCAGCGCGACCGCGCTCCACCACCATGACCCGCGCCGCGCTGTACGGGATCGCCGACGTGGAGCAGGCAATCCGCCAGTTCCGGCCCACGGGCTACGGCCAATCGGTGCCGGTGGCGGACGGCGTGACAGCGGTTTTCCACGATGCGGGGCACATCCTCGGCTCGGCGATCATCGTGGTCACCCTCACCGATCCGGCCGACGGGGAGCAGATGACGGTCGTCTTCTCGGGCGACCTCGGGCGCTGCGACACCCCGATCCTGGCCAACCCGGCGGAGATCGCCCACGCCGACGCGGTGCTGGTGGAGTCGACCTACGGCAACCGCGAGCATGCCGGCCAGGAGGCGGCGGCGGAGGAGCTGGTGGCCACCATCGGCGAGGTGGCCGAGGGCCGGGGGGTGCTGCTGGTGCCGGCCTTCGCCATCGGTCGCACCCAGGAGCTGGTCTGGATCCTCGACGACTTGGTGCGCAGCGGCCGGATCAAGCACCTGCCGCTCTACCTGGATTCACCGATGGCCCAGCACGCCTCGGAGATCTACCTCCGCCACCCCGAGGTCTACGACGACGAGACGGCGGCCTTGCTCCGCTCCGGCGAGTCGCCGCTGATGTACCCCGGCCAGACCTTCACCACCGAGGTCGCCGCCTCCAAGGCGATCCGGACCCAGCCCCGTCCGATGATGGTCGTCGCCTCATCGGGGATGCTCACCGGCGGGCGGATCCTGCACCACCTCAAGGACTTCCTGCCCGATCCGGCCTGCACCCTGCTGTTCATCGGCTACCAGGGGGAGGGCACCCTCGGGCGTCACCTCCAGAACGGCGGCAAGACCGCCCGGATCGATGGCCAGGAATTCCCGGTGCGGTGCCGCGTGCGCTCGATCAGCGGATTCTCGGCCCACGCGGACGAGCACGAGCTCGACGATTGGCTCGCCAACTTCACCCGCGACGGGCGACCGATGAAAGTGTTCGTGGTCCACGGCGATCCCGACGCCGCCGAGGCGCTTGCCGCCCGCACGCGCGACCGGCTGGGACTCGATGCGGTGGTGCCCCACTACCGGGAGACGGTCCGGCTGCGCTGAGGCTAGGATGCGGCCCATGTCCGCGCCGAACCGACCAACCATCACCTTCCTGACCGACTTCGGCCTCGACGGCGCGGCGGCGGTCTGCCGCGGGGTGATGCTTACGATCTGTCCCGACGCGGTGGTGATCGACATCGCGCACAGCATCCGCAAGTACGCGGTCCACGACGCGGCCTGGATCCTGCGGGCTGCGCTGCCGTTCATGCCGGTCGGAGTCCATGTGGCGGTGGTGGACCCCGGTGTCGGCACCTCCCGGCGCGGGTTGGCGATCCAGGCCGAGCGCGGGGACATGCTGATCGGGCCCGACAACGGGCTGTTGGTGGCCGCAGCCGAGGCGCTCGGCGGCGTGCACGCCGCCCGCGCGCTGGAGAACCGGGCCTGGTTCCTGCCCGAGGTGAGCGCGACCTTCCACGGACGCGACATGTTCGCCCCGGTGGCGGCTCACCTGGCCGCGCAGCACACCACCTTTGACGACCTGGGGCCGCTGATTCCGGGCAACGAGCTAGTCCGGCTGGCCGACCCGGAGCCGCGGGTCGAGCCTGGCGCGTTGCGCACCGAGGTGACCTACGTGGATAGCTTCGGCAATATCCGGATCGCCGGTGGCCGCGCAGACCTGTCCCGGGCGTTGGGAGAGCTGGCCGGCGGCGCGCCGCTGGAGGTCAGCTTCGAAGCGGCGAACGGTCAGCCGGCGGCGGTTGAGGCTACCCGCTGGAGCGCGACCTTCGGCGGCGTCCCGACCGGAGCTTCCCTGCTGTACACCGATTCGAGCGGCGGCCTGGCACTCGCCGACAACCAGGGCAGCGCCGCAACCCGGCTGGGGGTGACCCCCGGGCGTGGGGTGCGCATCACCCGCCGGGAGGAGGAATTGTGACCGGGCCGTTCATCTCGCTGCTGACCGACTTCGGCTCGCTCAGCGCGCCGGCGGTGTGCCACGGGGTGATGCTCGGGATTGCGCCCGATGCGCGGATCCTGGACCTGACCCACGCGGTCCGGAAGTACGCGGTCCGCGACGGTGCCATCCTGCTGGCCAGCTCGGTGGCGTACCTGCCAGTGGGGGTTCACGTGGCTGTGGTGGACCCCGGCGTCGGCACTGCCCGCCGGCCGATTGCGCTGCGAGCCGCTCGCGGCGACCTGCTGATCGGGCCCGATAACGGGCTGCTGCTGCCGGCCGCCGAACGGCTGGGCGGGATCAGCGAGGCTCGACTGCTGACCGAGCGATCGCTGTGGCTCAGCGACGTGTCGTCCACCTTCCACGCCCGAGACATCTTCTCTCCCGTGGCCGCCCACCTGGCCACCGGCACGCCATTCGAATCGGTGGGGCCCAGACTCGACCCCGCCGAGCTGGTCCGCGTGCCACTCCCCCAAGCCATTGCCCGACGAGGCGGACTCGACAGCGCGGTCCTGTTCATCGATTCGTTCGGGAACTGCCGGCTGGCCGGCGAGCGGCCTGATCTGGAGGCGGTCATCGGGTCCTTCGAATCCGGGCGTCGCGTGGCGCTGACCCTGCCCGGCCGGGACGGGACCACCCGACGCAAGGAGCTGGCCTGGGTCGCGACCTTCGGCGATGTCCCGCCCGGCGAGGCGCTGCTGTACGAGGACGCGGACTACGCCGGCCTCGGACTGGCGGTCAACCAGGGCTCGGCAGCGGAGCGCTTCGGACTCACCCTGGACGACCCCTTGCGCATCGAGCCGGCCTGACCACATGCCGGACGCGCCGCTGCTGGCGGTCGAGGCGCTCACCTTCCGGTACCGGCGCGCCAGCACCCCGGCGATTCGCGACCTGAGCCTGACCCTGGAACCTGGCGAAGTGCTGCTGGTGGCCGGTCCATCGGGCTGTGGCAAGAGCACCCTGATCCGAGCCATCAACGGGCTGATCCCGCACGCCTACCCCGGCGAGATCGGGGGCGAGGTGCGGCTGCTGGGGCGGCCCACCGCCGAGATGAAGCTGCGCGAAATCTCGCTGACCGTCGGCACCCTGCTCCAGGATCCCGCCAAGCAGATCGTGGGCTCGACCGTCGAGGCCGAGCTCGCCTTCGGGCCGGAGAACCTGGGCTGGAAGCCGGCGCACATGCGCGAGCGGATCGGGGTCGTGATCCAGGCGGCCGGGATCGACTCGCTGGCCGGGCGCGAGACCTTTGCCCTCTCCGGCGGGGAGGGCCAGTTGCTGGCGATGGCCGGCGCGCTGATGCTCGAGCCGCGTCTGCTGGTGGTGGACGAGCCCCTGGCCAACCTCGATCCGGCCACCGCCTCGCGGCTGCTGGCCCTGCTGCGCCGCCTCGCCGACGAGGGGCACGCGGTCGTGATCGTCGAGCACCGCGTGGAAGATGCGCTGGCCCTCCATCCGGATCGGGTGCTGTACCTGGAACACGGCGAAGCCCGCTACCTCGGGTCCGTGGAAGGCTTCCTGGCCGAGGCCGATCCCCAGGCCGTCAAGCTCCCGTTCGAGGTGGTGCTCGAGCGCGGGCGGGCCGAAGCGGAACCATCGACTCCGCCGCCGACCCCGGGCCGGCCGGCCGCCGAACCGGACGCCCCTCCCCGCCTGGCCTTCAACGAGGTGTGGGTCGACCTCGGCGACCGGCAGGTGCTGCGCGGGCTGAACGCGCGGCTCGGCTCACGCGAAGTGGTTGCGGTGCTGGGACCCAACGGATCGGGCAAGACCACCATGCTCCGCACCGGGATGGGCCTGGTCAGGCCCCGATCCGGATCGGTCCAGGTCAACGGTGGGTCCATCGAGGGGCGGACCGTGGCCGAACTGGCCCGCACCTTCGGCTACGTCTTCCAGAGTCCCAGCCAGATGCTCTTCTGTCGCACGGTGCGCGAGGAGCTGTTGTTCGGGCCGCGCAACCTTGGCCACGAGATCGGCGATCCCGACGAGTTCTGCATGGGCGTGCTGCGGCGGACCTCGCTCGACGCCGAGGAAGGGATCCTGGATCGGCCGCCGATGACCCTCTCCTTCGGACAGCAGAAGCGCCTGGCGCTGGCCATCGCGCTGGCGATGGAGCCACCGACCCTGGTCCTTGACGAGCCGTCGGCGGGGCAGGATCATCGGACCGCGAATGCCTTCCTGGACGAAGTGCTGGCGATCCCCGATCTGGAGAGCATCTATCTGGTGACGCACGATGTGGACCTTGCGCTTACCCGCGCGGATCGTATCCTTGTCCTGCGTGACGGAATGGTCGTCGCTGACGGCCCACCCGCCCGGGTGATCGAGGACGAAGAGCGCTGGCTCGCCTGCAACCTCCAGGTGACATCCCTGATGCGCGCCAACCGCGCGTGGCGGCCCACCGACGGCCGCCTCCTCGACGCCGCCACGCTTGCCCGGTTCGTGATAGCCCAAGGAGGAGGGCCCGCAGTCGATAGATCCTGACCTGATCGGTTTGGGAGGGAACAAGGAGGAGTTACTCGGATGACAACCATGTCCAACACGTCGAGCCCCTCGATGTGGGAGGTCTCGACCCGGACCATCGTGTACGCGGCGATCGGCGCCGCGCTGTACGCGGTGGCGGCCCAGTTCAGCTTCATCCTGCCCGGTACCGCCAACGTCTCGCTGCGGCCCGCCTTCGCGCTGGTGACCTTCTTCGGCGTGGCCTTTGGCCCGGTGGCCGGCTTCTTCGTCGGCTTCGTGGGCAATGCGATTGGCGACCAGATCAGCGGCTGGGGCCTGCTCACCTCGTGGAACTGGAGCGTGGCCAACGGCCTGGCCGGCCTGGTCGCGGGCTGGTGGGCGATGAGCATGATGAAGGGTCAGAACCGGATCGTGAACTCGGCAATCGCCGCCGCGGTCGCGGTGGTGATCGGCTTCCTGTTCGTGTTCACCGACATGTTCCTGGGCACGGCCGAAAGCTTTGGGGCGGCCCTGGAGTTCAACTACATCCCCGTCGTGATCAGCAACCTGATCGTGTCGGTGATCCTGACCCCGATCCTGGTGGCCGCCTGGGAGCCGATGCGCTCCTCCATGGGCCGCTAGCGTCGTCAGCCTCAAACGAGGCGCGGCGTGAACATCACGCCGCGGTACCTGGGACGGGGGTCGTGGCTCGCGGGCCGCGACCCCCGCGTTCTGGTCCTGTCGCTGGCCTGCTTTGTCTTCGCCACGGTCCAGGTCTGGGACCTGCGCCTGCTGGCGCCGATGGCGGTGATCGCCCTCGCCTACTACGCCACTGCCCGGATTCCGTGGCGCGCGGTCCGGCTCAACTGGGCGTACGTGGCGTTCTTCATCAGCTTCATCGTGCTCGTCAACACGCTGCTTACCGGTGGGGAGCTGCGCGGCATTCCCGAAGAGGAGCTGCACATCTACTTCCGCCTGCCCTTGCTCAACACCCCGATCTCGGCCGAGATGCTCTCCTACGCCGGAGCGCAGCTGCTCCGTTTCGGCTCGATGGCGGCCATGGGCTTCCCGATCGCCTTTGCCGTCGCCCCCGGAGACATCGGTCCCACCTTCGCCCGGCTGGGGGTGCCCTACAAGTTCGCCTATGCACTGGACCTGACCTTCCGGTTCGTGCCGTCGCTGGCCGCCGATATGAACACCACCATGGATGCCCAGCGGGTCCGCGGCTACGAGTGGGACAAGATGCGGGGCGGACCGATTGGTCGGATGCGCAAGCTCGGGCCGCTGCTCGTCCCGGTCACGATCAACGCGATCGTGGGCGCGGAGGACACCATCGACGCGATGGACCTGCGCGGCTTCGGCACCGGGAAGCGATCCTGGCTGCGAGAGCTGGTCTATTCGCGGGTGGACCTGCTGGTACTCGGCGGATTCGTAGCGCTGTTGGTCGGGATCACGCTGCTGAACATTGCGCACCTGACCGCGCTCTGGGTGCCGGAGCTGCTCATCGCGCTCGCCGAGGGGTAGGGGGCGGCGGCTCGGGCCCTCGGGCGCGCGCCGCTCTCGTCGCGTCACTCGGGTGCTCCCGGGCGCTCGGGTTGCTCTCCGGCGCTCGGGGTTGCACCGCCAGATTCTCGCGAGGCGACCGCGGATCGGCGCTCGCCCGCCAAACATGGCCCTGGTGGTCACCTCGTGATAACGTGGCCGCCGAGCCGGCCGGGCGATGCTCTCCGCTGTCACCCCAGGAGAATCTGGCGCAGTCGCGGCCTGCTTGGCGCCACGAAGCCGCCAGATATCCGCCCAGCGAATGCGGAACCGCAGTTCAGCGCCAAACCGGGGCGTGGCATTCGCCAGCGGCGGGTTGTGGCGCAATGGCGGCCTCCTGGCGTGATCGGCATTCCCCCGGCTGATATCTGGCTCGGCCAGGCTCGACCCGCAGCCGCCACACGCTCGGAACTGTGGACGGGGCGTGGACAACTTCAGGGTTGGCCGCAAAGTTCGTGGACAAGTGGGTTGGCGGCGAGCCGGCAACTCCCTATTGTTCTGATTGTCCCGGAGGGGCCTCCCCCGACCTTGAGATTGCATCAAGGGGCCGAGGAAAGGTTCCTCCGGGGCGCTTTCATGTCCGGCGCATCCCGCCGGCCACGGCTCGCGGACCGATCACGCCCGATCGGGAACCGATCAGGACCGCCCGAGCACCCAGGCCCGATACGACGGCCGGAACCCGATCGCCCGCAATGCTTCCGCCAGGCTCGACTCGCCCGGTGGCACCCGGTCAACCCGCTCCAGGCGCAGTTCGCGCGGCGGCCCGAGCGGTGCCAGCAGGCGCGGCAACGCTATCGTCTGCGGATGATCCGCACCCGGCGCGTTCTGATCCGCGGGCTACAGCCGCCGGCCTGGCAGCATTCGCCACCGCCACGATCGGCGCGATCGAGGTGGCGGCGCTGGGGATCGAGCCGGACTTTCAGCCACTGACGACGCCGGCCCTGCTGGTGATAACGACCAGCTACGTCCTGATCGGGACCGGCGTGGCTGCCTTCATCGGGCGCCGTTCGGCCGACCCGGTGCGCACCTTCACCATCGTCGCGCTGCTCGCCCTGGCTGCCTAGTTCGTGCCGCAGTTGGGCCTGATGACCATCGGTGAGCCGACCCCGTTAGGCACCTTCAGCCCGCTCAACACCGCCGCGGTCTCCCTCCTGCACCTGGTTGCGGCAGCGATCGCCGTGCCGCTGCTACGGGGCGCCCTGCGCGCCTGACCGCCGGACAAGCTGCCCTGCCGCCCGGCTAGGCTATGACCGATGACGACCCCAGATCCGACCGCCCGCGCCGAGGCGACGCGGGCCGAGGCCAACCTGGCCGCGCTCGATGCGGCGCTGCAGGGGATCGCCGGGTTGCATCCGATCGAGGAGGTGCTGCAGTTGATCGTGGACCGCGTCCGCGAACTCGTCGACGCGAGGTATGCGGCGCTGGGGATGGCCGACCCCCAGGGTGGGATCGTGCGCTTCCTGACCAGCGGCATCAGCCGCGCGGAGCGGGAGCGGATCGGGGCCCTGCCGCGCGGCCACGGGCTGCTGGGCCTGCTGATCCGGGAACGGGCCTCGTTGCGGATTGCCGACATCGCAACCGACGCCCGGCGGCACGGCTTCCCGGCCCATCACCCCGAAATGCACAGCCTCCTGGGCGTGCCGATCGTGGTCCGGGGCGACGTGCTGGGTGACCTGTACCTCACCGACAAGCGCGGCGCGACCGAGTTCTCCGCGGAGGACCAGCGACTGGTGGAGCGCTTTGCGCTGCACGCGGGGATCGCGATCGAGACCGCTCGCCTCCACGAGCGGGTCCAGGCGCTGGCCGTGGTGGAGGAGCGCGAGCGTATCGGGCGAGACCTGCACGACGGGGTGATCCAGCGCCTGTACGCGATCAGCCTGGGCCTGGACGACGTACCCGACCAGATCGGAGCCGATCCCGATGCCGCGGCAGCCCGAGTGGAGCGCGCCGTCGAGTCACTGGGCGCGACGATGGCGGAGATTCGGACCTTCATCTACGGCCTGCGTCCGGGTCTGCCCAACCCCGACGGACTATCGGCCGCGCTCCATGCGCTCGCGGACGAGTTGCGGCTCGAGGCGAACATCGAAGTCATCCCCCACGACGCGGGCAGCGGCGCCAGCGGCGAGTTGCTGGCCGACCTGCTGCACATCACCCGGGAGGCGCTCTCCAACGTCGCGCGCCACGCCGGCGTCACGCGGGTAGCAGTGCGGGCCGAGCAGGTGGCCGACGACCTGCGCCTGATGGTGGCGGACGACGGGGGCGGCTTCGATCCCGACGCACCCCTCTCGGGGGGGCACCATGGGCTGGCCAACATCCGGCACCGGGCGGAACGGCTGGGAGGTCAATTGCAAGTGGTGAGCGGACGAGGGGCGGGCACCCGTATCATCGTCACGGTGCCGTCCCGAGCGTGACGGCGACAGTGGAGGATCCCATAGGCCTCATGGCGAGTGACGCCGCGCCTGCCGCGCGCCCCCTGCGACTGGTGGTGGTCGACGACCACGAGGTGGTCCGCGAGGGGATCGTGGCGCTGCTCGCCCGACACGACCAGTTCCAGGTGGTCGCCGAGGCGGGCACGGTTGCCGAGGCGGTGGCGGCGGCCAGGCGGTTCGAGCCGGACCTGGTGATCATGGACGTGCGGCTGCCCGACGGATCGGGGATCGAGGCCTGCCGCGACATCCTCGCCGAACGGCCGACCACCCGGGTCGTGATGCTGACCTCCTACCCGGACGAGGAGGCGGTCCTGTCCGCGATCCTGGCCGGTGCCAGCGGATACCTCCTCAAGCAGGTCCGCGGGCGCGACCTGGTGGCGGCGCTCGAGGCGGTCGGCCGTGGCGACTCCCTGCTCGACCCCGCGGTCACCGAACGAGTCCTCGAACGGGTGCGCCGGATTGCGAGCGGCCAGGAGCGCGACGAGTTGGCGGACCTCACCGCCCAGGAACGCAAGATCCTGATGCTGGTCGCGGAAGGGAAGACCAACAAGGAGATCGCCAGCGAGATCTTCCTGTCGGACAAGACGGTCAAGAACTACGTCAGCAGCATCCTCTCCAAGCTGAACCTGCAGCGCCGCGCCCAGGCAGCCGCGTTCGTGGCCAAGCACCACCTGGGGGGCGAGGACCGCTCCTAGCCGGCGTCACTCCCAGCTGAAGAGCCGGGTGGCGACCACCATCATGACCACGGCCCAGACCGCCATCCCCAGCAGGTCGCCGCCGATCTCGAACAGTCCAGCCCCCTCGTTGACCACCGCGCGCATCGCGTCGTTCAGGTAGGTGAGCGGCAGGTAGCCGGTCACGCCCTGCAGGAACTCGGGCATGGCGTCGCGGGGAAAGAAGACGCCCGATAGGAACATCATCGGCAGGCTGACCAGGTTGGCGACCGGCGCCGCCTGGTCCTCGTTCCTGGCCCAGCCGGCCACGCTGAATCCCATCGCCAGGAAGACGACCGCGCCCAGCAGCCCGACCAGCAGCACCACCCCGATGTTGCCGACCAGTTGCAGCCCAAAGCCGATCCCCACGCCCAGCAGGATCAGGATCTGGAGCAGGGTCAGCAGCAGCCGCGAGGTGACCTGCGCACCGAGGAAGTAGGCCGGCGGGGTGGGCGTGGCGAAGAGGCGCCGCAACTGCCCGGTGCGCTTCATCTGGACGAAGCCGAAGGCCACGCTGAACAGCCCGAGCTGCATGATCGTGAAGCCGAGCATCCCCGGCACCAGGAAGTCGATGTAGCCCAGCGAGCGTCCGCTCACCTGTTCGGTCACCACCAGCGGCTCGCCGGATCCGCCGCCCGCGGAGAGCAGCACCTGCGCCACCACTGCGTTGAGCAGCAACCCGGCGGTGCCGGACTCCCGCGGGCGGGCCGTGCTGGCGTACGCGATCAGCGGCTGGAATTCCGGGGCGCCGGGCGACACGAGCTGATATCCCAGCGGGATGACCACCACCAGGTCGCGCGAGCCCTCGGCCAGGGCATCGAGCTCCGCCTGGCGCTGCCCGGTGGTGATCTCCATCCCGGGCGCAGCGCCGAGCGCGGTTGCGAGGCCCGCGCCATCGGGAGTGCCGCTCAGGTCGATCAGGCCCACCTTCACGGTCCCCGTCCCGCCCAGGTTCAGGACGCCGAAGATGACCATGATCAGGAGCGGGACGAAGAGGCTGAAGAAGAGCGCGATCCGGTTGCGCACGAACATGCGCACCGAGGCGATGAAGAGGGCCCAGAAGAGCTCAAGGCGGCGCATCGGTTCAGTCCTCGCGCAGCGCGTGGCCGGTGAGGTCGATGAAGACATCCTCCAGGCTGGCCAGTCGCTCGACGCGCTCCTTGCTGAAGCCGCGCCCGACAAGGGCGTCGATCAGTGTTTGGGGCCGGTCGAGGGCCACGATCCGCCCCGCGTCCATGATCGCCACCCGGTCGCACAGGACCTCGGCCTCCTCCATGTAGTGGGTGGTCAGGACCACGGTGTGGTTGCGGTCGCGCAATTCACCGATGACACCCCACAAGTGGCGGCGGGCCTGCGGGTCGAGCCCGGTGGTCGGCTCGTCCAGGAAGAGGACGCGCGGCTCGTTGACCAGCGCCGCGGCGATGCTGAAGCGCTGCTTCTGTCCGCCCGACAGGGTCCGCACCTGGGAACGGGCCTTGTCGGTGAGCCCCACGTCGGCCAGCAGGCCCATCGGGTCCACCGTGTGGTGATACAGGTGCCCGAAGAGCTCGAGCAGCTCGACCAGGTTCAGCTCGTCGAAGAAGGCCGATGCCTGGAGCTGGATCCCGATCCGGGCCTTCACTCTACGGGGGTCGCGCGACACGTCGATCCCGTCCACGCTGGCACTCCCCGAGTCGATCGGTCGCATCCCCTCGATCATCTCCAAGGTGGTGGTCTTGCCCGCGCCGTTGGGCCCCAGGATTCCGAAGATCTCGCCCTCGGCCACCTCGAAGCTGACGCCGTCAACGGCCTGGAGGGTGCCGTAGCGCTTGCGCAGGTCGCGGGCGACCAGGATCGGCGGGGCAGCGGTGGCGATCACGGGAAGCGGATCCTAGCGCAGCAGGCCGCGATACAGCTCGAGGGTGTCCCCGGCGATGCGCTTCCATGAAAACTCGGCCGCCGCCCGCCGCCGCCCGGCCTCCCCCATCGCTGCGCGGCGCACCGGATCGGCCAGCAATGCGTTGATCGCGGTGGCCAGGGCGTGCTCGAACGGCGCCGCATCACGCGGGGCGGAGCCGTCACCGGTCAGTTCGCCGAGCGGGACGAGCAGGCCGGTCTCGCCGTCAACAACCACCTCGGGGATGCCGCCGGTTGCGCTGGCCACCACCGGGGTGCCGCAGGCCATCGCCTCCAGGTTGATGATCCCGAATGGCTCGTAGACCGATGGGCAGACGAAGGCCGCTGCGTGGCTGTAGAGCTGGCGTGCCTCGGCGCGGCTCAGCATCTGACCGATCCAGACCAGGTGCGGGCGGCGGGCGCGCTCCTGGTCCACCGCTGCCTCCAGCTCGGCGGCGATCTGGGGCGTGTCGGGCTGGCCGGCGGCCAGCACCACGCCCACCTGGGGGTCGATCTCGCGCAGCGCGCGGACGAGGTGGATGATCCCCTTCTGCCGCGTCGCGCGGCCGACGAAAAGCAGGTACGGGCGCGAAGGGTCCACTCCGAAGCGCTCCAGCGCGTCGGTCGTCGGATCGGGGAAGAATTCGTCGGGGTCGATCCCGTTGTGGATGACCCGCACCCGCTCCGGCACCACGTCAAACAGTCGCAGCACGTCATCCCGCGAGGCGGTGCTGACCGCGATCACCGCATCGGCCGATTCGAGGGCCAGGCGCTCCACCCAGGCACTGAGCCGATATCCGTCGCCCAGCTGCTCCTCCTTCCAGGGGCGGAGCGGTTCGAGCGAGTGAACGGTGACCACCAATGGGATCTGCGCCGCGCGTTGGAGCAGCACGCCGGCCAGGTGGGTGTACCAGGTGTGGCAGTGGACCAGTTGCGCGTCGGTCGGGTCGGCGGCCATGGCCAGGTTGCGCGCAAACGCTGACCAGACCGGTCCGGGCGCATCGGGCGGTGCGGGGTAGCCCCGAACCCGCCAGCCGCGGGCCTGCTCGTCCTGGTCACCGAAGGCCCGGACCTCGAGCCGGGCGTGCCGGCGCAGGGCGTCGCTCAACTTGTCAACATGCACCCCGGCGCCCCCGTACACGTGCGGCGGGTATTCGTTGGTGAGGATCAGCGCGCGCAGGTTGGCCGCCGGTTGGGTCACCTGCCAAGGGTACCCCGTCGAGCCTGAATTGCCGGGCTCGATATACTCGGGCCGTCGACCCATGACCCGATCTGCGCTGACCCCTCCCCCACTCCCCGGCCCCACCCTCGAGATGGTGCTGCCGGTCTCCGGCATGACCTGCGCCTCGTGCGTGAGCCGGATCGAGCGATTCCTGGACCGCGCCGATGGCGTGGCCGGGGCATCGGTCAACCTCGCCACCGAGCGGGCCACCGTCCGCTACGACCCGACCCGCATCGACCAGGGCGGGATTGTGGCCGCCATCGAGTCGGCGGGCTACGGGGTCCCGGTCCAGGCGCAGGGCGCGGTCGGGGCCGCGGGCGCGGACGACCCGCTCGAGCGGGTCCGGGCCGTTGAGCGTCGCGCCCTACTGCGGGACGCCGTGGCCGCCACCCTGATCGGCGTGGCGATGATGGTCGCCATGCTCTGGCCGGGCGGCCTGCCGTGGCCCATGGAGCGGGTCAACGTCTGGCTGCTGGCCCCCGCCACCTTCGTCCAATTCGTCTTCGGGCGCCGCTTCCTGGTAGCCGCCTGGCGTGGGCTGCGGCACCTGGACCTGACCATGGACACCCTGGTCTCGATGGGCACCCTAGCTGCGTATGGCTACTCGGTCGCGCTCACCCTGCTGCCCGAGGCGGCGATGCATGCCGGACTGCGCCTCGAGACCTACTTCGATTCCGCGGCCGTGATCATCGGTTTGGTGCTGCTGGGACGCTGGCTGGAGGCGCGGGCCAAGGGCCAGGCCGCGGGAGCCATCGGCGCGCTGTTGCGGCTGAAGCCGGCCACCGCCCGGGTACTGCGGGACGGGTCGGAGATTGACCTTGCGGTTGACCAGGTGCGGGTCGGTGACCTGGTCCGGGTGCGGCCCGGAGAGCGGGTGCCGGTCGATGGGGTGGTGATCGACGGCGCCTCGGCGGTGGATGAATCGATGTTGACCGGGGAGTCGATCCCGGTCGAGAAGGCTCCCGGCGACCCGGTCACCGGCGCGACCCTGAACGCCTCCGGCTCGTTCGTATTTCGCGCCGAGCGGGTGGGGCAGGACACCACCCTGGCCCAGATCGTGCGGCTGGTGGAGCAGGCCCAGGGATCGAAGGCTCCCATCCAGCGCCTCGCCGACGCGGTGACCGCCCGCTTCGTGCCGGTGGTGGTCCTGATCGCGCTGGGCGCGTTCGCGGGCTGGATCCTCTTCGGCCCGGCGCCCCAGTTGCCGATGGCGCTCTCGACCGCGATCGCGGTCCTGATCATCGCCTGCCCGTGCGCCATGGGCCTGGCCACCCCGACCGCGATCATGGTCGGCACCGGCAAGGGGGCGCTGGCCGGGATCCTGGTCCGCGACGGTGCCGCGCTCGAGGCTGCCCAGCGGATCAACACCGTGGTCCTCGACAAGACCGGCACCATCACCTCGGGGCGCCCATCGGTGATCCAGGTGGTGGTCCTGGAGGGGACGGTCCCCGATGAGCGCGAATTGCTGCGCCTGGTGGGGGGCGTGGAACGCCTGAGCGAGCATCCGCTGGCCGAGGCGATCGTGCGTCGAGCCTCCGAGGAACACGCCGAATTGCCCACCGCGCGCGACTTCGTGTCGACCGCCGGTGGCGGCGTGCGCGGGATCGTCGATGCGCGCCGGGTGCTGATCGGGTCGGAGCGACTGCTGCGCGCCGCCGGCGTGCCGATGCCGCGCCTCAACTCGCTCGCCGACCACGCCGCGGCCCAGGGCTACACGCCGGTGATGGTCGCCATCGACGGAGAGCCGGCCGGCCTGTTGGCGCTGGCCGACACCCCCAAGCCCCACGCCACTGAGGCAATCACCGCGCTGCGCCAGGCGGGCCTGTCGGTGCTGATGATCACCGGCGATCGGGCGGCGGTGGCGGTGGCGATCGCCGCCAAGGTCGGCATCCCGCCGGATCGGGTGCTGGCCGAGGCGCGACCCCACGAGAAGGCGAACCGGATCGCCGAGTTGCAGGCCGCCGGGGCGCGGGTGGCGATGGTCGGCGACGGGATCAACGATGCGCCCGCGCTGGCCCAGGCCGACCTGGGGATCGCGATCGGGACCGGGGCTGACGTGGCGGTCGAGGCGTCCGGCATCACGCTGGTGGGTGACGACCTGCGCGCGGTGGCCACCGCAATTCGCCTCTCGCGCGCGACGATGCGGACCATCCGACAGAACCTGGGCTGGGCATTCGGCTACAACCTGCTGCTGATCCCGGTGGCAGCAGGCGTGCTGTTCCCGTTCAGCGGCTGGCTCCTCTCCCCCGCCCTGGCCGCCGCGGCCATGGCACTCTCCAGCGTGAGCGTGGTGACAAATTCACTCCGCCTGCGCCGCTTCCGGATCAGCTGACGAAAGGACCGATGAACCCGATGCAGACCCTCAACCTGGCCGAGCGCCCCACCGACCCGGTGTGCGGCATGTCCGTCCACCCCGAGGTGGCGCGCGCCGCGGGCCTGGTCACCGAGCACGATGGGCACACTTACTTCTTCTGCGGGCGTGGCTGCCAGTTCGACTTCCGCGACGACCCGGCCAAGTACCTCGACCCGGCGTGGCAGAAGCACATGTGACCGATGCCCTGGGAGCACCCTGGCAACGCCGCTGGGCCGGACGGGTCGAACAGCGGATCGTTGACAGCCAGGCGCTGACCGGCAACCCGCTGGGTGATCCGCATCGGCGTCCATTGCTGGTCTACCTGCCACCGGGCTACGACTCTGAGCCTGAGCGCCGCTATCCGGTGGTTTACGTGCTCCAGGGGTTGGGCGGCCAGGTCGACAAGTGGCGCAATCGGTTGGGCTGGGGCGGCAACGTGCTCGAGCAGACCGATGCCCTGTTCGGGGGAGAGTCCGGTCCGTCCCCGCCGCCGGTGATCGTGGCCTACGTGGATGCCTGGACCAGCCTGGGTGGGTCGCAGTATCTCGATTCGGCTGGCACGGGCCGCTACCACACCTACCTGTGCGATGAGGTGGTGGGGTTCGTGGATGTTTCGTTCCGGACCCTCGCCGCGCCGGCGCACCGGGCGGTGGCGGGCAAGAGCAGCGGCGGCTACGGGGCGCTGGTCACCGCCATGCGCCGGCCGGACCTGTTCGGCGCGTTGGCCAGCCACGCCGGGGATGCCCTCTTCGAGGTCAGCTACCAGCCGGACCTGCGCCAGGCTTCGCGGCTGCTGCGGGATCGGTATGACGGGGACTACGCCGCCTTCTGGGCCGATCTACGCAGTCGTCCGGGGCAGGCGCGCCGCGGCGACGAGATCCTGGCCCATCATTGGTGCATGTCGGCCTGCTATTCGACCGATCCCGACGGCAGCGTCCGGCTCCCCTTTGACCTGGCCACCGGCCGCCTGATCCCCGAGGTCTGGGAGCGATGGCTGGCCCACGATCCGGTGCGGATGATCCCGGCCCATGCGGATGCCCTGCGCTCGATGCGCGGCATCTGGCTCGATGCCGGCCGCGCCGACGAGTACTACCTCGACCTCGGCGCGGAGGCACTGCGGCGCGAGATGGCGGCGGTGGGGGTGGACCCCGGGGTGATCCGGTTCGAGCTGTTCGAGGGCGGCCATTCGGGGATCGAGTGGCGGTATCCCCTGGCCCTGGCCTGGCTGGCGGAGCGCATCTCGGAGGGTTGACGGGGCCGGTTCACCAGTCCGCTGGTGCCCCAGCCGGCGCTCCCTCTGCGCGGCGCGCCCCCGGTGTGGCAGACAAGCCCTACTTCTGCTCGTACACCGATGGGGGCGCAACGGTGTCGCTGCATCAGTTGGACTTATGACGCGACGCCAACCCGGGGCGTGCGGTGCACGTGCATTACCCCGGCTTATCACGCCGGTACACCCGGCGTCGGGCGGCCCCACTACGACTAGGCCGCGACCACCTGGTTGCGTCCACCGCGCTTGGCCATGAAGAGCGCGACATCCGCGGTGCGCAGGAGCTGCTCCCGGGTCGGCACGTCGGGATCAATCTCGGTGCAGCCGGCGGAGACGGTCACCGCGAGCGGCTCCCCCAACTCACTCGGCACGGGGTGTGCAGCCAGCGCGGCGCGGACCTCCTCGGCCACCCGGAGCGCGTCGCTGAGGCCGGCCGCCTCCATGACCACGATGAACTCCTCGCCCCCCAGCCGGGCCACCAGGTCGGATGCGCGCAGCCGGCTGCGCAGGACATCGGCGAACGTCTTCAGCACCGCATCACCGACCTGGTGACCGTGGCGCTTGTTGAACTGCCCGAAGAAGTCCAGGTCGAAGGTAACGACCGAAATCGGCTTGCGCGAACGCTTGGGGGTTCGCCGCCAACCGGCAAGGACGCGCTCGAAGGCCTCGTCGAAGTAGCGTCGGTTGTGGAGTCCGGTCAGCCCGTCGCGGATGGCAAGCTCCTCTACCTCGGCGTGCAGGAACGCATTGGCCACGGTCAGGGCCGTGTGGCCGGCCAGCAGCTCCAGGGCCTCACGCTCCAGCGTGCGGAACGGCTGACCCGCGGCGTGCCGGCCAAACGCCAGCGCACCGACGACCACGCGGTCGCGAATGAGCGGCACAGCGGCCACGTGTCCGTATGGAATGGTGACCGCGTGACGCACCGATGCCGGGCTCTGGCCCGGGCCGATCCCCTCCGCGATGACCAGCGACCGATCACGGATGGCCTGACCTGAGATCCCCTCCCCGACAGCGATCTCGCTGCCGATCAGGTCGGGAGTGATCCCCTCGACGGCGCGCAGGTGGTAGCGCCCCGTCGGGCGATCAAGCAGGGTCAGGGCGACCAGGTCGGCCGCGATCACGCGGCCTGCCTGCTGCACGATGATCGAGGCCAGTGCATCGGTATCCAGGGTGGCGCTGGCGGCGGCATTGAATTCGTTCAGGCTGCGCAGGACGGCGGCGCGCTCGGCGAGCGCCCGGCGCTCGCGGTCGAGCGCCACCGCGGTGCCCATCCGCTCGGCGAGCGCCGCGACGAGGTCGCGATCGGTGCGATCAAGCGCGTCGCGCGCTTCAACGTTGAAGATGCCCAGCAACTGACCGCCATCCAGTAGCGGCGCACAGATTTCGCTGACCACCCCGTCGAGGCCAGCCACGTAATCGGGATCGCGGGAGACATCGGACACAAAGGCGAGTTCGCGGCTGCGCAGGACGCGCCCGGTGACCCCGGTCTGCGCATCGAACGAGGCGGGCAGGTCGTCGTATCCGATCTGGGCCGCCAGCACCACGCGGTCTCCCTCGCTCAGCCAGACGGATACCTGGTGGTACCCGAACCGATCGACGATGACGCGCAGGCTCCGCGTGAACAGGTCGAGGCTGAGTTCCTCGCCGACCAGGAGATGGCCGACCTCCTCCATCCCCGCGATCTGCCGTGAGCGGCGGCGCTCCGCAACCATGGCGCCGCGCAGCTGGCGGGCGGTGCGTTCCAGGGCGAGGATCAGGCGGCGAGTGCCGATCGCCAGCAGGATGGCGCTGCCCGCCAATGCCACGGCCCGCATGCCCAGGTCCTGCCCCACCCCCGGGATGAAGTGCGGCACCAGGAAGATGAGTGAGGCGACGGTCCCGATGACGACCGCCTGGGCGGTCCCCAGCGCAGCCGCGGCGACAACCACGGGCAGGTAGAGCGAGACCATCGGGGCAGTCGGACCGCCGATCAACTGGACCATCGCGGCCACGAACAGGAGCGCGACCGAGAGGCGGAGGAAGGACCAACCCAGCGCGGTGAGCGGTCGGTGGCTGGCGGGAACCAGGGCGAGCAGAGCCTGGACCGTGACGAAGACCGGGACGAGCAGGGAGATGGCCGCCAGACCCGCGGGCCGGCCGTCGAGAACTGCCACGGCGGCGCCGATCGGACCCAGAGCCGCGGTGTAGACCAGGTACGGGTCGCGCGCCAGGCGTCCGGGCAGGAAGCTGGGCCTGCGCTGCGAGAGGCGCCGCGCGAACCCGCGCGGACGACCGACGCCAGGGAGTGACCTGGCGTCGGACCGGCGGGACGGACCGGCGGGACGGGGAACCGCTGTCATCCGTGCGAAGGTAGCCTCCGCGGCCGGCCGCCACCATGCGTCGGTAGTACCCCGGTACGGTTGGGGTGCCACGGGACGGGCAGCACGCGGCACGCGGGCGCGCGGCACGGGGGATAAGCGTGGCTTCTCAACACGCGCCGATCGCCTCAGTCCGGTGTCGCCTGATAAGCGCCACTGATCAGACCGCGCCGGAGCGCGGCCATGGGTGCATGTTGATTACTCGCGGTTATCGCGTGGCCTTGACCGTATCCGCGGAAGGTGAGCGGCGAACTGGTCCCACGACGCGTAATCGACCACCTTGGGTGGTCAACCACACCGTTCCATCTGCCTTGTCCCGCTATCCCGGACCTCGACATCCACGGCCTGTCGATTGGCCCGCGCCTGCTACTCTCGAGCGCAATGGACTTGCGGGTTTTCGGCGGCATCGTCCTCGGCCTGCTCCTCGTGTGGGCGGCCTTCATCGCGCTGCTGTGGGCGCTCAAGCCCAAGGACACTAGCCTCGGCGATCTGGTCCGGATCGTGCCCGACGTGCTGCGCCTGGTGCGCGGGATCATCGGCGACCGGACCGCGCCCTTGGGCACGAGGGTCGCAGTGGTTGGCCTCCTGGTGTGGCTGGTGAGCCCGATCGACCTCATCCCGGAGTTCATCCCGGTCTTGGGACCATTGGACGACGTGGTGGTTGCGGTGCTGGTCCTGCGCTATGCGCGGCGCCGCTTGGGGGAGGACGACTTTCGCCGACGCTGGCCTGGCACGGATGATGGGTACACGCTGCTTGCGCGCGTCCTCTAGCGCGTGGACGATTGACGAGGGCACTGACGATGCGTGCCGCGACTTGATTAGCACATGTGTTCTACTATCTGCGGCTCGGCGGCAGGCAACCGTCATGACCCGCGAGAAGCGTGGCTTCTCAACGCGCGCCGATCGCCTCCGTCCGGTGTCGCCTGATCAGCGCCACTGATCAGACCGCGCCGGAGCGCGGCCATGGGTGCATGTTGATTACCCCGGCTTATCAGCGAGGAGCGAGGGCGAAGGCACGAGCCAAGGATGATCCGGTACGGCCCGCTCCCATGAGGGCCGGAGGTCACCGGCCCCCCGGTGCCGATCCGCCCAAATCAGCGAGCGGGTGGAACGGCCTCGGCCACGCTTGACAGGCGCTTGAGGATCGGCTGGGCGCCAAGCCGCTCGAGCGTGCCGCGCGCCCACTCGACCGCGGTGGCCACGTCCGCCGAACCCCGCTCCGCCGGCGGGAGCAGGGTGGCCATGTCAGTCACGGCAAGCGCCTCGTCGAACGCGAGGCCGTACTGGCGCCAGCCGCGGAGCGCCTCGCGATAGGCGGCCAACGCCTCGGCGCCGCGTCCTTCGAGCGTGGCAATCCCAGCGCGAATGGTGGCCATGTCGAGCTCAACCGCGGCCCCCTTGTAGCCCGATCCCACCAACGCATCGAGGGCTTTCTGGGCGGCGTCTGGCTGCCCGGACCACAGGGCTGCGCGGGCGGCAAGTGGCATGGCCAGGGGGAAGAAGTAGTGCGTGTGCTGGCTCGCAACCTCGGCTTCGCTGCGCGCCTCGGCATATTCGCCGGCGGCGAAGGCCGCCCAGGCGCGGGCCCAGTGCTCATAGGACTCGAACTGGGGATCGGTGATCTCCTGGCGGAGCCCGGCCGCGGCTTCGATATCTGCGCCGGGATCCCCGCCCCGTGCGGCGGTCAGGATCGCCCGGTCGATGAAGAACTCGGTGTGGTGGGGAGAGAAGTTGTCGGGGGGAATCCATTCGTTCAGGAGCGACGCAGCCCAATCCCAATCGCCGACCCTGAAGGCGCAGATGCTCCCGTTACCGACCATCTGGAAGCCGTAGGCCCGCGAGCCAGTGCGGTGTGCGACGTCGAGTCCCTCTCGGGCGAGTGCCAATCCCTCGGCAGGCTCGTTCCATTGGGCATAGAAGGTGAGGAGGGTCCTGCCGCCGATCTCGCGAAGACGATTTCCCGTCGCGAGTGCCAGTTGATGCCCGCCGCGCAACAGGACGAGCGACTCCCGCGCGCGATTCAGCCTGACCAGGACCGATCCGCGGTTGATGAGCCCGCCGACGATCGCATCCATCAGGTCGAGCCGCTCGGCAATCGGCAGGTAGCGGTCGACCCAGCGCAGCGAAGCTGCGTGTTCCAGCACCGTCGCCAGGGAGGACGCAAGCCCCGCCATGATGTCGACCCCGGCCGGCGTCTGCTCGAGGTCGGAGAACTCCTCCCACGCGGCTTCGAGAAGGTCGATCGCGCGCTGCGGATTCCCGATCCACCAGGCGACAATCCGGGCATGGTTTGCGGTGGCCGCGGCAATCCTGGGCCGATCCCCGATCTCGCGCGCCGCCTCCAGCCTGCCCAGCGCAAACCGCTCGACGGTTGACCGGTCCAGCAGCTGTTCGGCCGATTCTTGGGCGCGGCGGAGCAGCTCCGCCCGATCCTCGGCATCGATCGCGACCTCCAGGGCCTGCTCCAGGAACTTCACCGCCTGCTCGTGCGAGCCGAGGGATGCGGCGCGCTCGGCGGCGCCTCGCAGCGCAAGCCGGGCCTGGGCGGCGAGGGCATCCGCTTCGGCGGGATCGCCGGCGAGGCGCTGAGCCGACAGGTAGTGACCGGCCAGTCCGCCGGCCAGCTCATCGGTGCCCAGGCTCTCGAAGTAGCGGGCCGCCGCCAGGTGGCGCAGCTTGCGGTCCTTCCTGGCCAGGGTGTTGTAGGCCACCTCGCGGATGAGTGATTGGACGAAGGAGTACTGCCCCAGCTCGGGCGATCTGGAGTCCGCCTCCTGCACGAGCAATTCGCGACGAATGAAGTTGTGCAGCCGCGGCTCCAGCGCGGACGCCTCAACCCCCGACACGGCTGCCAGCCCCGCCATCGTGAAACTCTGACCCAACACCGCGGCATCCTCGATCAGCGCCCGGTCGGGGGATTCCAACGCGTCAAGTCGCGCGGCGATCAGGGCGGTCAGCGTCTCGGGAACAGCAATGTCGTCGAGCCCGGTCGTGGGCCGATACGCCCCGCCATCCAGCACCAGTTGCCCCTGGGCCAGCAGCATCCGGACGGTCTCGACCGCGTAGAGGGGGATGCCCTCGGCGCGCGCCACGATTGCAGTTGCCGCTCGAGCGGGCAACCCCGGGACCAATCCGAGGAGGAGCTGGTGCATCGTCTCGGAGGTCAACGGCTCGAGGTGGATCGAGGTGAACGAGCGCTTGCCCGCTCCCCAATCCGGCCGTTTCTCCAGGAGCTCGGGTCGGGCCAGGGTGATCACCGTGATCGGAACCCCGCGGCTCCATTCCATGACATGGTCGATGAAGTCGAGCAGGCCCGAGTCGGCATGATGCAGGTCCTCGAAGACCATCACCACCGGCGCGGTCAGGGCCATCCGTTCGAAGAAGGCGCGCCAGGCGGCGAAGAGCTGGTCCGAGCTGATGTCGGCCTCGAAGCCCAGCAGTGCCAGGAGGGACGCCTGGATCCAGCGCCGCTCCTCGAGATCGGGGAGGAGCTGTTCGACTATCGTCCGGAGCTTTTCCCTGGTGGTTGCCTCGTCGTCGGTCTCGATCAGGCCGGCGCGGCCCCGGACCATCTCGCCCAACGCCCAGAAGCTGATGCCATCCCCGTAGGCGGGGCTGCGCCCGGTGTGCCACCACACGTTGCCGGACAGCCCATCCGCGTACTTCAGGAACTCCCAGGCCAGGCGCGTCTTGCCGATGCCGCCGGGCCCCATGACGCTGACGAGCCGGGGCTTGCGCTCCCGCTCGGTGGCGTGGAAGAGATCCCTGATCTGGCGCAGCTCTTCGTCGCGACCGACGAAGGGCGCCTCCATCGCCTCGCTCCGATTGCGTCCGCCGCGCTCCGAGACCACGCGCAGCGCCCGCCAGGCCGGGACCGGCGCCGCCTTTCCCTTGAGCGCCGCCTCGCCGGCCTCCTCGAACACGATCGACTGCGCGGCGGCTCGCTGGGTCGCCTCACCCACCAGGACGGTGTCTGGCGCGGCAGCCGATTGCAGGCGGCTGGCGGTATTCACGATGTCGCCGGCGACCATCCCCTGGTTGGTGGCGCCGAGCGTCACCGCGGCCTCACCGGTGAGCACGCCGCAGCGGGCATGGAGGGTCGGCCCCAGCGACCTGACCGCCTCCACCAGCTGGAGTGCCGCGCGCACGGCGCGCTCGGCATCGTCCTCGCGGGCCACCGGCGTGCCCCACACCGCCATCACCGCATCACCGATGAACTTCTCCACGATCCCGCCGTGCCGATCGATCACCTCGCGCGACAGGTCGAAGTAGCGGCTCAGCGTCTCGCGCACCTCCTCCGCGTCTCGCCCCTCGGAGAACGGGGTGAACCCCACCAGGTCGGCGAACAGGACCGACACGACCCGTCGTTCGGCCACCGGCTCTCCTCGCGGCGGCGCGGTGGTCGGCGGACCGATGGCGGCCACGCCCAGTGGAGTGGCGCACTCCGAGCAGAACTTCGCGCCGGGCGGATTCGGGGATCCGCAGTTCGAGCAGACCACCGCAAACGGCGTGGCGCATTCGTTGCAGAACTTGGCGCCGACGCGGTTCTCGCTCCCGCAGTTCGGGCAGATCATGGCAGGGGCGCGGGTGAAGGCTTCATGAGCGCCGATAGGATATCGGGCGATCGCAAGTCCGACGGCAATCCGGCGCGCCCATTCGGCCGCGGGGCGTGATAAGTGACGCTTATGAACATGCACCGATGATGCACCGGTGCCGGGGCTCCCGCGCCGCCTGACAAGTCGCGCTTCTCACCCGACGCCGAACGGGGATGATCGGTGCACGTTGATTACACCGGCTAATCGCGGGTGCCCACTTCGCAAGTGCCCAATTCACCGCTGCCCAATCAGCGTCAGACTAGGAACGCGCCGACGGCCACGGCCAGGCCGATGAGCCCGCTGCCCAGCCCGATCCTGGCAGCCCGCAACCGGTCGAGGCGTCGAGCGGCGGCATCGGCCACCGAGGTGGTGCGGGAATGCCCGCCCTCGCCGAAGTTGAAGACGCCGCGCCAACCGTACTCGGCGCAGAAGCGGGTGGCAGCCTGCAGGTAGCCCGCGGCACTCACCGTCGCGGGGGCGAACAGCGCGAGGCGCCACCAGTGCGGCGCATCGACGGCCAGGGCAGCCCCGAACAGCGCGGCCGTGACAGCTGCCAGGACGTGCCCGGTACGCCAACGGCGGGCGATCTCATCGGGCCCGATATTGCAGGCGCCGGCCCGATAGTCGTCGACCAGCCGGCAAGTCACGACCCCGATCCTAGCCGCTGGTGCGATCGGGGCGCTGTGCTATGGTCGGCGGCGGCCCCGGTGCGGGAGTAGCTCAGTTGGCAGAGCGTCAGCCTTCCAAGCTGAATGTCGCGAGTTCGAGCCTCGTCTCCCGCTCCAATCGAAGCATCTGAGATCAGGGCCAGACGACACCTGGCGCGGATTCCCGTTGACCCGGGCGCGCTTCAGGCTCCCCGAGGTGCTCCGATGGTTGCCCAGCGCTCGGCGACACGCAGCTTCGCGATCCGACAACAGCGCGGGGAAGCCGAACGGGAAGTGTCTAGCCGACGGACACGCGAGTCGCGACCGCTTGCAGGCGGTCCCGGCGCTCAGCGCCGCCTCGATGAATCCCTCCCTGCCGTTGCGGCCCATGGGACGCCCGCCGGTGAAGAGCATCCGGACGCTGACCAGGGCGTCGAGGCCCGCTTAGCGACGCCATGGCTGAAACCATACCCCCGCACAGGGACGTTTACGTCGGCCGATGCGGAGGTCACGATCAACTCCATGGCCCGGCTCACCGGGAGGCCCCAGGAAGGAATTCTTCCCAAAGCCGACCTGACTCAGGACGGCGGCAGCCAAACCTCATCGCCGCGGCGAACCCGGCCGCCTCGCTCGACCGTGGCGTAGACGCCCACGTTCACCTTGTTGTGGCGCGCCGCGGCCCGCAGGATGCCGGGGTCCTTCGGCAGATCGTCCTGTGCGATGGTCGTCATGACGCAGCGTTGGCACGGCTGGGTGATCCGCAGACGGACCTCGTCGCCGATCGCCAAGGATCGCCCGACCCATTCATTCTCGATGAAGCCGGTTTGGCCGTCGGTCGGAGTGACGACGACGTTCGGTCGGAAGCGGCGGACCTCGAAGCGACCCTCCGGGTAGAGCTCGCGGAGCCGGTCGAGCGTGGCGGTCGTCAGCAGGTGGACAATGCCGACGTCGAAGAACGTGCCGGGCGGCATCGCCTCCTCGGTCAGCGCGTCCCGGTGATCGAGGCCTTCCATATCGGGCCAGTACTCCTCGAGGCTCGGCGCCTCCGGTGCGGAGCGGTCGAGGGCGACGTCTCGGCCGAGGTCGGTCGAGAGGACCCGGTCAACATCGGGGTCGTCGCTGCGAATGATCCGACCGTCCGGCAGCGTGATCCGCACCGCTGGCAGGCCGTCGGTGCCGGCTGGCGGCTCGACGTACGTCGCTCGATGAGCGAGCAGGGTCGGCCACTTGCGCGGGAACTTCGCGCTCGCGACCTTGCCGGTCTCGCGATCGACGAGGGCGTACCCCCGGTCGCCCAGCAGGCCACGGTCGGTCACCTCGCCCGCGTTGAGCTGCTCCCCCATCATCGATTTCACGGGATAGCGCCACAGCGCCACCACGGTCGCGACCACGTCAGCAGGCATATCCATCCCTCCGGGACTCGGCTCTTGTCCCCGCTCGGAACCTCGACGCTGCGAGTCGGCCGCGCGCGAGGGGATCGACAGGTCCCGACGGCCACTATACCGATTGGGCGCCCTGCCGGTTGCCGAGACCGCTGAGGCGCGGCGCGGCTGCGGCTGCGGTTGCGGCTCGTCGTACACTCGGCGCTCATCCTCCGAAGGAGCAGAGGAGAGCGCACCTGATGGAATCCACCGATCTGACTTGGGGCCTTGTCCGTGCCGGGCAGGTTCCGGCATTTGAACGAAACAGCGTGCGCATCGTTCCCCTTGTGTCGCCCGAGAATGTCCCTACGGAAACCCTGTGGTTCGCCTGGATGCGCTCGGAACCAGGCATGAGCACCCCGGTGCACACGCATGACTGCGAGACCGTCGCACTCCTCCTCTCCGGGCGCGCCCGCTGCCGTGTCGGACCGGCGTTGACCGAGGTGGTGGACATGGAACCCGGCGACGTTCTGTACATGCCGGCCGGCCTGATCCACATGGAGGAGACTCTGGGCGACGAACCCGCCGAGTTCTACGTCGCGCGGAACAACCACGGCGGTGGGGCGCCAATCATCGTGGAGGTGGCTGGCGCGCCAGAGATCTGAATCAGTGCGGATTCCGTTGACCGAGCTTTTTCGCCAACCGCTGGGGGCTCGTCCTCGGACAACCAGATCTCCGCGATCCGCCCGTGGTCCATCCGGTACACGGCCATTTGCTGCCACGTGTGGGGCCGCCCGTCTCGGGTGGCCCGCGGAATGTCGCGGGTTCGAGACCCCTCTCCGGATCCACACTGCGTCACCCCGGGGTCAGTGCAGGACGATCACGGTCTCGAGGTACTCGCTCGGCACCACCATCGTGCCGTCTTCTGCGCGGTTGAAGCGCTCGATGAGCTCCAACAGGTCTCGCTCGAGCGCGGTCGCGCCGGCATCACCAACCGCCTCGAAGGTCTTCATGGTCGGTCCATACCAACGCCGCCAATAGTCGAGGTAGGCCGCGGGAGACCGATAGCGGAACACGTAATGCCGCTTGTTGGAGCGCATCTCCGCGACGTCAGTGCCGAAGAGCTCGCCGAGGCGCTGCTCCGTGCCCCACACGATCGGCGAGCGCAGGCCAGCCGGGGGCGGGACGTGCTTTGCGTTCGTCTGGAAGAGCTGCCCGATGAAGCCTTCTGGCGTGTGCGCGACGAGCCCGATCCGACCGCCGGGCCGGCACACCCTGGCCAGCTCACCCGCCGCGCGCTGCTGGTCCGGGGCGAACATCACCCCAAACACCGACGTCACCACGTCGAAGGCGCCGTCCGTGAATGGCAGGGATTCGGCATCGCCGTCGACGAAGGTCACCGCGACTCCTTCGGCCTCCGAGCGGCGGCGCGCGCGTTCGAGCAGGGCGGGCACGTAGTCGAGCCCGGTCACCTCGCATCCCCGGCGAGCTGCCGCCAGCGCTGCGTTGCCACTGCCAGTGGCAACGTCGAGCACCTTCTCGGTGGAGTGCAGGTCGAGCGCCTCGATCAGCAACTCGGACACGATCAGGATCTGGGTCCCGATCATGTGGTAATCGCCGCTCGCCCAGGTTGCCTGCTGCCGCTGCTTGATGGCGGCGTAGTCAGGCGGAGGCGCTGCGTCGGTCAACCGGCCCTCCATCCTCGATGTGCGGGGCGCATTCCCGCTCGATCTCCCGATCCTGGCTCGAGCGTCAGGCCTTCGGCTTCTTTGGCTTCTTCGGCTTGGGTGGTCGCTTCGGGACCTTGTCGCCCATCGGGTCACCTCCTGTCGGGAGTGTACGGCTCATGTCGGGTGATGCGCCGGGTTCGTCCTCATCCGCGGCGAGCCCAGGCCCTTCCGCCTCGCCCTCGGTGTCGACCGATTCCGCCGCCTCGCCCGGGGATGCCGGCCCGGTGTCGACCGACTGCGGCGCGGCAGCTGCCTGAAGAGCCTTGAGCCGGGCGACGAGGCCCTCGGCTCGCGATTCCGCCTGTTCCAGGGCATCGGCCTGGTCGCGTTCGCGGACTCGCTGGCGTTTCATGGCTCCGAGTGTACGCTTGCCCAATGCAAAGCGGCGCATCCGAACTCACCGGACCGATCGAGGTCCGCGACAACCCCGCCGAGCAGCGGTACGAAGCGCGGGTGGACGGGAACCTCGCCGCCTTCCTCGACTACTCGGACCGCGACGGACGCCGCGTCCTGGTCCACACCGAGGTGCTCCACGCGTACACCGGTCGAGGCGTGGGGAATCGGGTGGTCGCGGCCGTGCTGGACGACACCCGCAGCCGCGGGCTGCGCCCGGTGCCGGTGTGTCGCTTTGTGCGCGCCTTCATCGCGCGCCACCCCGAGTACGACCCGGGCGCATGAGGCGGGGACGGGGCCACGCGGTGGCCGCCGCGCTGCTTGCCCTTGTCGTCGGCGGTTGCACGAGCGCTCCGACAGGCAGCGATCCGGCCATCAGCTTCGGCTCCGAGTTCGGACCGGCGACCTGGGCCCTGGACCCCGCCTTCGCGTCACCCGCGCCCGACGCCACCGAACTGCACATCCTGGTCTGGGAGCGTGCCTGTTCGAGCGGTTCGGCCGCGACCGGACGCATGTCCGCGCCGCTCGTCGCATTCACCGATTCTGCCCTGACCATCACCGTCGGCGTGCGGCCGATGGGTGGCATCCAGAGCTGCCCATCCAACCAGGCAACTCCATTGGTCGTTCGCCTTGCCGAGCCCCTTGGCGAGCGAACGCTGCTTGACGGCGGGCGTGATCCGATCGCTCCGCCATCGCCGCCCTACTGACCGAGGATGCGTCGCGCGGCCATCCATCGGTGCATGCCGTCCCGTCGGTACAATCCGGCCGCATGACGACCGGCGCACCAACGCGGGATCGCGGCCCTACCATCGTCTTCTTCCCGGAGGGGGCGTACGGCCCGACCAATAACTGCGTCGGGATCGGCCAGGTGCTGAAGGCGCGTGGCGCACGGGTGGTCTTCATCGTGGAGGAGTCGTTCGCCGGCACGCTCCAGGCCCAGGGCTTCGAGGAGCGGGTGATGCGCCTTGGCCCGGCGCCGGAGGTGCCCGAGGCCCCGGGGCAGTTCTGGAAGGATTTCATCCGCGACACCGCGCCGGAGTACCGCAAGCCAACGTACGACGCGCTCGAGACGGTGATCGCCCCCATCTGGGAGCAGCTGATTGCCGGGTCGAAGTACGTGGATGATCGGCTGCGCGAGATCGTGGCCGAGCTCCGACCGGACCTGGTGGTCGAGGACAACGTGGTCGCCTTCCCGGCGATCCCCGCCTCGGGCGTGCCGTGGGCCCGGATCGTGTCCTGCAATCCGCTCGAGATGCGCGACCCCGGCCTGCCGCCGACCTTCTCCGGCCTCCCCCTCGCCGACCGGTCTGCCTGGCCTGCCTTCGACGACCGATATGCCGAACTGCACGACGCGATGCACGCCGATTTCAACGCCTTCGTGGTGGAGCGCGGGGCGCCGGCCCTGCCCGACCTGGAGTTCATGCACGAATCGCCGTACCTGAACCTGTACCTCTACCCCGAGGCAGCCGACTACCCCCGCCGCGTGCCGCTGTCCGGCACCTGGCACAACCTGGCGACCTGCGTGCGCGCGACCGAGGCAACCTGGAGCCCACCTGCGGAGCTGGGTGGGGAGGGCAAGCTGATCTACCTGTCCCTGGGCAGCCTTGGCTCGGCGGACATTGGCCTGATGCAGCGCTTCATCGACCTGCTGGCGCGGACCGAGCATCGGATCATCGTGTCGATGGGCCCGCGCGCCGACGAGCTGCGGCTCGGCCCGCGGATGTGGGGCGCGGAACTCGTCCCACAGCCGGCGATCCTGCCCTGGGTCGACCTGGTCATCACCCACGGCGGCAACAACACCGTGACCGAGGGCTTCTTCCACGGCAAGCCGATGATCCTGCACCCGCTCTTCTGGGACCAGCACGACAACGCCCAGCGGGTCGACGAGACCGGATTCGGCGTCCGCCTGCCGGCCTACTCGTTCACGGATGACCAGCTCCTGGACGCGATGGCGCGCCTGCTGGCCGACGACACGCTGGCCGCCCGTATCCAGACGGTCGCCGCCGACCTACAATCGCGGCCGGGAACGATCCGGGCCGCCGACCTGCTCTGGCAAGTGGCCGAGGGCAGGCAGCCCGTGATGCGGGAGCCCATCGCATAGGAGGTCGCCCACCCATGGCCCGAGATCGGTCCGTTCGATTCAGCGCGGTGGCTGCCGCGTTCGCCATCCTGCTGGCCGCGTGCCAGTCGGCGTCTCCATCGGCTTCGGAATCGGCGGCGGAATCCGCCTCGGCCCCGGAGTCGGTCGCCCCGCCGTCGGGCACCATCACCATCTCGAACTGGGACGCCTACTTCCCGGCTGACCTGCTGGCGAACTTCACCGCCGAAACCGGGATCGAGGTCGAGCTCTCGTTGCACACGACCAACGAGGACATCATGGGCAAGCTCGAGGCCCAGAATGGCGGTGGGTACGATCTGGTCTTCATGTCCGCCCAGTTCGCGAAGGTCGCCAACGAGCGTGGCTGGGCCGAGCAGCTCGACCACTCGCTGATCCCGAACCTGACCAACCTGGCCCCCGAGGCGACCCAGCTTGCCAATGATCCGGGCAATGTTTTCAGCGTCCCGTACTCCTGGGGCACCACCGGTCTGTGCTGGCGCTCCGACCTGGTGACCGAGGAGATCGACTCCTGGGCCGATCTCCTGCAGCCGGCCGACGAGCTGAAGGGCAAGATCACGATGCTGGCCACCGACCGCTGGCTGCTGCTGCCGGCGCAGAAGCTGCTGGGCCAGTCCGTCAACTCGACCGACCAGGCGGAACTGGAGGCGGCGCGGGACCTGCTGATCTCGGCCAAAGAGAACCTGCTCGCCTACGACGACACCACCTTCTACACGCGGCTGGTCACCGGCGAAGCGTGGCTGGTCGAGGCGTGGGACGGATGGTGCGATTACGGGATTGCCGAAGATCCGAACATCTCGTGGGTCGTCCCATCCGAGGGAAGCGACCTATGGGCCGACACGATGGTGGTGATGGAGCAGAGCGACAACAAGGCTGCCGCTCATGCCTTCATCAACTACATCCTGCGCGCTGACGTTGGCGTGACCGTGGTCGAGAACATCTTCTACAAGGTGCCCAACACAGCGGCCATGGCCCTGGTCGATCCGGCGCTGATCGAGCAGTTCCCCAACCTGGGGATGAGCGCCGCGGAGCTGTTCGCCGGTGAAGCGCTGCAGGACCTCGGGGACGCGCAGACCCTCTACACCCAGATCGTCACCGAGGTGACATCCAGTTAGCGTCCCGCGCCGCGTGGAACGCACCGGACACGACGGGCCGTCGCCGAAAGGCGGCGGCCCTCGCCGTCCGAGCCGATGGCTCTTCCTCGGGCCGGGCCTCGGCTGGTGGGCCATCTTCCTGGTCATCCCGGTCGGGGTGGTGCTGGCCTACAGCGTCTTCCGACGCGGCGAGTTCGGCGGCGTCATCGCCGACTTCACGCTCGACAACTACGCCCGGGCGATTGACCCGCTCTACCTGGGGATCCTGTTCTCGTCGATCCAGATCGCGCTGTTGACCACGGTCATCGCCGTGCTGGTGGGCTACCCGGTGGCCTACTTCATCGCCACCCGCCCGCAGCGCTGGCGAACGCCGCTGCTGGTGCTTGTGGTCCTTCCCTTCTGGACCAGCCTGCTCATCCGCTCGTACGCCTGGATCGTGCTCCTCAATCGCGAGGGCCTGATCAACCGCTCGCTGCTGAATGCCGGCGTCATCGAACAGCCGCTGCCCCTGCTCAACAACGAATTCGCGATCGTGCTCGGCCTGATCTACATGTACCTGCCGCTGGTGGTGCTGCCGTTGTACGCCGCGCTTGAGCGGATCAATCCGGAACTGCGCGAGGCCTCGATCGACCTGGGCGCCAGCCCGTTCCGCACCTTCCTGGGGGTGACCCTGCCGCTGTCGGCCACCGGCATCGCGGCGGGGGCGATCTTTGTCTTCGTGCCCAGCCTGGGCAACTTCATCGTCCCGGACCTGCTCGGTGGCGGCCTCTCGCCGATGATCGGGAACGTGATCCAGGGCCAGTTCCTCAAGGCGCGTGACTGGCCCTTCGGGGCGGCACTGTCGGCGGGCGTGATCCTGTTGACCGTCCTGCTGCTCCTCTTCCAGGCGTGGCTGCTGATGCGCGAGCGGCGGGCAACTGCCGGTGTCGAGGCGGGGGCATCGGGTGGGTAGCCTGGGGATCGGGCGGCGGCTGCTCGGCGGCCACTTCGGGCTGGTGCTGCTCTTCCTGTACGCCCCGATCGGGGTCCTGGCGGCGCTCTCGTTCAACGAGTCGGAGACGCCCATGGTCTGGACCGGCTTCTCGACCCGCTGGTACGAGTCGCTGCTGACCAACGAGCGGATCCTGGATGCGGTCGGTGCCACGCTGCTTGTCGGCCTTGCCTCGACCCTGATCGCCACCATCATCGGCACCCTGCTGGCGCTGGGCCTGGAGCGAACGGTGCGCTCGACCGTACTCGACGCACTCGTCTTCGTGCCCATGATCATCCCTGACATCGTGCTGGCGATCGCCCTGCTGGTCTTCTACAACATCGTCTTCACCGGCTTGATGGGCCTGCAACTCGGCCTCTGGTCGGTGGTCATCTCGCACGTGGTCTTCAACATCGCGTTCGTGGCGGTCATTGTCCGCACTCGCTTGCGTCACTTCGACACCGCCGTCGAGGAGGCGTCACTCGACCTCGGCGCACCGCCGCTGCGCACCTTCCTGGGGGTGACCCTGCCGATCATTCTGCCCGGCGTGATCGCCGGCGCCATGGTGGCCTTCACCCTGTCGATCGACGAGTTCATCATTGCCTTCTTCACCGCCGGCACGGCGGTGACCTTCCCGATCAGGGTCTACTCCATGATCCGGTTCGGGGTCACGCCCGAGGTCAACGCGGTGGCGACCATCGTGGTGGTCGTCAGTTTCGTGTTGGTGATGGCCTCGCAGCGCCTCCGCAGCGCCGAGGCGTCGCCGGCATGAGCGCGCTGGTCTCGGTCGAATCGGTCAGCAAGCGCTTCGGGGCGGTGGTCGCGCTCGATGGCGTGACGGTCACGATCCGCGACAACGAGTTCTTCGCGCTGCTCGGGCCGTCGGGCGGCGGCAAGACCACCCTGCTGCGGGTGCTGGCCGGCTTCGAGGTGCCCGATGCGGGGCGGGTCAGCCTGGAAGGCCGGGACATTGCCGACCTGCCACCCTACCGGCGCCCGTTCAACATGATGTTCCAGTCGTATGCCCTCTTCCCGCACATGAGCGTCGCCGACAATGTGGCCTACGGGTTGCGCCAGGAGGGGGTCGGACGCGATGAGCGCGACCGACGAGTGGCCGAGGTACTGGACCTGGTGCGCCTGCGCGACCTCGGCCGACGCCGCCCGCACCAACTCTCCGGCGGGCAGCGCCAGCGCGTGGCCCTGGCCCGGGCGCTGGTCAAGCGGCCCAAGTTGCTGCTCCTCGACGAGCCCCTGGCCGCCCTCGATCGCACGCTGCGGGCTCAGATGCAGTTCGAGCTGAAGCAGCTCCAGGCACTGGTCGGGATCACCTTCGTGATCGTCACCCACGACCAGGAAGAGGCGCTGGTGATGGCCGACCGCGCCGCGATCATCGACCACGGCAAGGTCCTGCAGGTTGACTCACCGTCGGACCTGTACGAATGGCCGGCCACCGAGTTCGTGGCCCGCTTCGTGGGGGAATCGAGCGTCCTCCGCGGCCGACTGGTGGCCGACGATACCGGGCTGGCTCTGGAGAGCGGCACGCGACGCTTCCGCGTCGGCGTCGAGCCGGGCCGACGGGCGGGGCTCCCACCCGGCGCCGCAGCGGCCCTGATCGTCCGCCCGGAACGGGTGCGGATCGGTCCCGGCGGTGGCCCGGGGGAGCCGGCGGTGGTGCGCGAGGTTGCGTACCTGGGCCCCAGCCGCCGCCTCGTGGCAGTCCTGCCCGATGGACATGAGATCATCGGGCGGGTGCAAGTCGGCCAGTCGGGAGCCGATCTCGTGGCGGGCGCCGCCATCACCCTTGACTGGGACCCTGAGCACGCGGCCCTGGTGCCAGTGGAGGATCCACCACAACCGTCATCGAGGGAGGCCCTATCGTGAGGGAGAAACTTGCCAGTCACGCAGCGACGGGGGCGCTGTTGAGCGGCGCTCTGGGGGCGATCGGATTCGTCTTCCTGCTTCTCTTCTATACGCTCGAGGCGCCCGCCATGCTGGAGAGTGGTTCGCTCGAAGGGTTCGCGCCGCTCGGCCGCACCAACGATGCCCTGATCGGGCTGTCGTCCCTGGCCGCGATCCCGGTCGCGTTCCGCTTCCACCTGGAATGGCGCGGACGCGCCGCGACGCTGAGCGGCGCCGTCCTGATCATCGGTGTGGCGGCCATGATCTGGACGGGGATCACGCAGCTCCCATACGCGGTTGGGCTCATCAGCTCGCAGGTCCAGGGAACGCTGATCCAGTTCGGGCTCGGTGGATTGGGCCTCTGGCTCTTGGTGGCGAGTTGGGCGCGCGCCGACGATGCCATTCGCGGCGGCCTGCGCTGGCTCGGGATGGCAACCGGAATCGGCAACCTGGTGCTGGTGGCGACCTATTTCGCGGCCGGTGGCGCCGCAGCCGTGGCGAACCCAGAGCAGATCACCAACTCACCGCTCCTGCTGGCGTTGTTCGGGATCGGAGTGCTCTCGTCGCAGATCGGCTACCCGGCCTGGGCGCTGTGGCTCGGCCGTCGGCTGCGGCGGCCGGACTGACCGTTCGGCGAACGGGCTGGAGCCACTCCGGCCGCGGGTGTGCTAGTCTGCGCTGTCGCCGTCTTTTCGTGGCGACGCTATGCGTGGTCCCTCCTCTTCGAACAGACCGTGCGTTTAGCAGTGCGTGTTCGGGGAGAGTTGGAGGTCAATATGACCACCGGCACCGTCAAAAAGGTCATCTCGGATCGCGGCTTTGGATTCATCGCCGCCGAGGATGGGAAGGAATACTTCTTCCATCGTGGTGGCCTTGACACCTCAATCGACTTCGACCGTCTGGTCGGGGGCGAGCGAGTCAGCTTCGAGGTCGAGGCGAGCCCGAAGGGGCCGCGAGCCGTTCAGGTTCGCTCCGCCTAGATCCCCTCAGCGAAGAAGCGGGGGGGGGGGGACGACCCGCCGCCGGGTGAATTTTAAAGGGGCACAAACGCGGGGGG
>JBKJYH010000020.1:0-9205 GCA_046715765.1 Candidatus Limnocylindria bacterium | reverse complement strand
ATCTCGATGAACTTCTCGCGGATGTCCACCTTGAAGGGCCTGTCGATCACCGGGATGAGGAAGCGCAGACCGGGATCGCGCACCAGGTTTGGCCCGGTCTGGCCCAGGCGGAAGATGACCATCCGCTCGTACTGCTGCACGACGCGGATGGACAGGTACAGCGCCAGCAGGATGAAGACGAGAACGGCAATGACGATGGTCAGTGCGACGGTGTCGATGGCCATTAGGTTGTAGTCCCTTTCACTTGTCGGTGGGCTCCACCACCAGCGTCAACCCCTCCTGGCGCAGGATGCGCACGGGCGTCCCGCGGTCCAGGGTCCGCTCATCAGGTGTTCGCGCGGTCCACTCCTGTCCCCCAGCATAGACCGAGCCAATCGGCGCCAGCGGCCGGCGCACCTCGCCGAGGGCGTCGGGCGGCAGGCCCACTCCGATCAGACCCGGTGCCGTTTGCATGTGGCGCGTCCGTATCGCCGCCCAGACGATCAGGATCATGAACAGCGAGGTCAGCACGGTCATCGTCACGATGACGGGCAGCGCAACGCTAATGTCGGGCCCACCCGGGAACGCCGGTTCGGTGTAGAGCGCCGCGGCGCCCAGCGCGAAGCACACGATGCCGCCGATCGCGAGCAGGCCGTGACTGGTGACGGTGGGCTCGAGAATGAACAGCACGATCCCGATACCGATGAGCACGATTCCACCGATGTTCAAGGGCAGGCTGCCGAAGCTGATCACGGCGAGCACGATGGCGATCGCGCCAACTGTGCCGGTTACGAAGTTGGGGTTCTGCAGCTCGAACAGCAGGCCGTAGACACCGATCGTGAACAGGATGAAGGCGATGTTCGGATCGGACAGGAGGTGCAGGAACTGTTGGGCCAGGTTCATCGGGGCATCCACCACGGCGAGGCCTGTCAGCTGCGGCAGCGGCTGTCCGTTGAAGGTGTATTCGTACCCGTCGGCCCGGGCGCCCAGATCGATGGCCGCGAACAGCTCATCGGTCGTGGCTGCCAACAGGTCGACCACGGGTGGGTCCATCGCTACCGCCCCGCTGGCCGCGATGCTGGCCGCCTCGCGCACGGCGGACTCAGCCCATTCCTCGTTGCGGCCGTGCGCCCGCGCCAGCTCCGTGATGCGCGCCACCTGATCATTGGTGATCTTCTCGCCCAGGGTCTGGGGCAGGTCCTCGCCCGTGCCGCTGATCACCGATGCGGCCCCGATGTTGGTGTTGGGCGACATCGCAGCCACGTCCCCGGCCAGGGTGATCATGGTCGCCGCGCTCCCGGCCCGGGCGCCCTCGGGCGTGACCCAGGTGATGACCGGCACCTCGCTCCCCAGGATGGCCTGGATGATCCGGTCCATGCTGGTCAGTTCCCCGCCGGGCGAGTCGATCTCGATCAGGACCGCAACCGCACCCGAATCCGCCGCGCCGCTGATTCCCTCTTCGATGTAGGTGGCGTTGATCTGGTCGATGATCCCGATCAACTGGAGCCGGGTGACGTGGGCTTCCTTGCCGGCAATGGGCGCAGCCAGAGCCAGCAGACCGATGAGTAAGGCGGCGCCGGCGACGGCGCGCCGCAGGCGCACCATGGGGCCGAGTATACGCGCGGGTCGCTCAGGTTCCGGCGGCGACCCCCAGCAGGTGGGCAGCCACCAGTTGCGACCAGGTTTCCATCCGCGGCCAGGCGGCGCGCAGTTCATCTGCGTCAACAAATCGCCCGCGCAACTTGTCCGTCTCGCGCACCGATACCGGCCGCCCAGCCGCCTCGACCTCGAACAGGACGCCCAGGTGGACCTGCCCAACCGGGTTGGAATCGTCGTTCAGGAAGCCCACCAGCCGGAACTCGGGCTCCCAGTCCGCGACCAGCTCCTCGTCCCACTCCCGGCGCAGGCCGTCCCTCAGCGGGTCGTCCCCGTCGCCGGGGTTCAGGTGGCCGCCCACGCCGATGCTGGCCCGATGATGGAGCCGCGGGTCTCCCCCCGCCGCGCTGCGCTCCATCAGGAAGATCCGGTCCCCGTCGCGCAGCACCACGTACGGGATGAGCTGCTTGAACGCGGGCGATGCCTCGGCGGTGAGGCGGTCCAGGAAGCGACCGGCCGCCCGGACCGCGGCGGCCACGCCGGCCAGGCCATCGGGACCTAGCGTGCGCACCCCGCTGAAGTCGCAGTCGCCCGGCACTGCCTCACGGGGCAGCACCAGCACCTGCTCGGTCATCGGTCCGAGTTTATCCGTGTCCCGCGGCCAGGGTGACTGGTCCCCGTTTGCAGCATGGGCAAGTAACTACGAAGCAACGCCCGTTGCCTGGTGTTCAATTGCGGCGGGGGCAAAGGACCACCAAGTAGAAGGCCTCCATGGGCCGAATCGGAGCGCGATCGGCGCCGATTGGCATCCTCCTCGTAGTTATGTGCCCCAGTTGCAAATCACCGGCCGCGAGTTGCGGTGCACCCGATCAACGCTGCGCCGGCGCACGCAAGGTCAGTCGCAAGGTAACGGGGCTAGGATGCGCTCACGACTCGTCGCCTATGCGGCGGGTCGGGTCGTCTCAGGCTCCCTGACCAGGCGAGTACCTTGGTCATCTGGGAGGCCGGAGGCCGATTCGGCAGACTGCTGCCGGGCAACTGGAGAACCATGCTGTTTCGACGACGACCTCGCGACCTCGGAGCCGGCCAAGCCGCGCCCCGCGGCCAGGCGCTGGTCGAGTTCGGCCTGGTCCTGCCGCTGCTGCTGATCCTGCTCCTGGGGGTGGCGGACTTCGGACGCGTATTTGCCGATGGGATCACCCTCGAGGCGGCGGCGCGCGACGGTGCCGAGGCTGCGGCCCAAGAGTACCTCCAGCTGACCCGCAACAGCGCCGGGGGCGTGGATACCGCGGACTACCAGATACTGCACAACCTCGCGCTCGAGGTCTCCTGCCGCGAAGCCGAGCGGCTCTCAGCCCGGGTGCTCGACGGATCGGGCAACTGCGTGTCACCCACCATCGCGGTCTGCATCCATGACAACGCCGAGGGCGACGCGGTCGCCTTCGGAGGCGAATGCGGGATCGAGGCCAGCAGTGCGCCGGCGGAGTGCACCCGGATGGACGGTGCGAATAACGCTTGGACCCCAACGCGCTTCGGCCCGGCGGGGGGACTGGCCTATGTCGAGGTCCGGATGTGCTACCGGTTCGACCCGTTGATCCCGATCACGGGTCTCTGGTGGGGATCGATCTGGCTGCAGAAGGATCGGACCTTCACCGTGGCGGACTACTGATGCGCCGACGTGGTCCCCGCGGACAGGCCATGGTCGAGTTCGCGTTGATCTTTCCGATGTTCATGCTGGTGCTGGTGGGCGTGATCGTGCTGGGCGTCCTCGTTTTCTATCAGCAGCAGTTGACGAATGCTGCCCGCGAGGCGGCACGCTATGCGGCGATTCACAGCGCCACGGCGGCCTGCCCGACCGTCGGCACCCTCGACCCTGACGGCACCGATCCGGAGACCGGCGCGATCGGGGCCACCGCCGCCTTCAAGCCGCTCTCCTACACCCGCTGCGACGAGCAGGCCGACGGCTGGCCCGATATGTCTGCATTCGCTCGAAGCAAGGTCTTTGGGGTCAACGCGGACGCGATTCTGTTCACGGCTTGCTGGTCCGGCTACCGGGACGTGGTAGACGGCAATCCAACCGGCACGTTCGACATGCCGCCCCCGAATACCTACACCATCTCCGGGGTGGACGTCACCGTCAACTCGGCATTCGTGCAGTGCACGATGGACGGATTCGACGCCACCGATGATCCCGGTCCCATCCCGTGCAGCAACGGGTTGTTCACCGACGACACTGCCAGCAGTACGTCGGAGGGTGGCGGTCGTATCACTGCCAACCGGGTGACTGTGTTCGCCTGCTATGAGTGGTCGCCCCCGATGGCGGGCTTCCTGCTGATTCCCGCGACGGTCACGATGCGAGCGGTCATCAGCGAACCGATCGAGCGCCAACAGTGAGAGGAGTCCCAACCATGCTTCGACGCCACAATGAGCGGGGCCAGATCCTGGTCATGGTCGCCGCGGGAATGGTCGTCCTGATCGCCATCGCGGCGATCGTCGTCGATCTTGGGATGTCCTGGATGCTGCGGCGCCAGGAGCAGAACGCGGCTGACCCGGCGGCCATCGCGGCCGCGCGTTTCATCAAGCCGTACGAGGAGGCGCTGACCCAGATCGACCGTGATGCGGCGCTGGTCGGAATGGACCAGGAGGCGTGCTTCTATGCGCAGGAGAACGGATTCTTCGTGCAGGACGCCAACTGCGCAGCCGCTTTGGCCAGCGGTGACCTCGAAGTGAATTACCCGCCGTCCGGACCGCTGTCCGCTCCATTTTCGGGCCGTCCGGGCTTCGTCCAGGTGGTGATCCACGCCACGCACCCGAGCTTCTTCGGTCAATTCCTTGGGCAACCCTTCGCCCAGGTCAATACCACGGCGATCGCCGCACACACCACCGGCAACTCGAACTCGAGCACGCTCGTGGCGCTGCAGGCCGAATGCCAGGGTGGCTCGGCAGGCAGTATCGTCGGCGGTGCGTACGTTCGCATCTTCCCGGCGGCCGGGGTGACCCAGCCCGGGGGCTACATTCACATCAACTCGCCCTGCGGCAACTCGACAGACGACATCTGTGACAACGGCGTCGGTCAGGCTGCGCTCAAGATCAGCGGCACGCTGGAGGCGCCGTACGCATACATTGACGGCTCCTGCACGATCAGCGGCAGCAGCGGACCCGGCCTGATCTGTCCCGGCGGTGGGGCAGGATGCCTTGACGAGGACCACCCGCCGCTCTTCGACCCGCTGGCCACCATGCCGAGACCGGAACTGGACGAATTTCCGGCCGGCGTCTGCCCGGACGGCGTGGTATCGACCCCCACCTCCACCGGCTGCAACCTCAAGAAGAGCAGTTACTGCCCTCCCGACCCGCTTGACGCGTCGATCGACATCTGCACCTTGAACCCGGGTGTCTACTACGGTGGGTTCTCGGTCGGCTCGAAGGTGCGCCTGCAGCTCAACCCGGGGATGTACATCCTGGCGGGGGGTGGCATCGGGCTCTCCGGGGGTGATGCATCGATCGAGGCCGTTGCCGGCTCGATCGGCGAGGCCCGGATCACCATCTTCTCGACCGATGGGCCCGGCTGCCCGACCATCGCCCAGCAGTGCCAGGGCGCCGTCACCATCACCGCGCAGCAGACGTTCATCGCCAAGGCGACGAACACCGCCAGCTGCCAGGCGCTGGCCTCGATCATGTGGACCTGCCCATGGCGCGGGCTCCTGCTCTGGCAGGACGGTGAGGTTATGTTTCCCGGCAAGGGAATCACGATGGGCGGCGGCAGCAACGTGATCATCTCGGGGACGATCTACGCGCCCCTGTCAGACGTCTCGATCAACGGCGGGAACGGGACCACCGGCTGCGACGGCAGCGCCACGTCCTCGTGCCTGGCGATCCAGATCATCTCGTACACCTGGAAGGTCGACGGCAACGCGCTGGTCGAGATGCCGTACGACCCGTCCGAGCTGTACCAGCTCGAACAGCGCGGGCTGGTCCACTAGCGAGCCGACCCTCGTCCCAATGCCGGCCGGGCCGCAGACGGGTCCGGCCGGTTCGTTTCAGCCCGCGGTCTCGAGGTCCGGGCCTGCTTGGGCCAGCCGCAGAGCGAGCTCGGCGGCTTCCCGCGGGTCGCGCACGCGGTGCACCCGTGGTCCGCCGAGGCGTTGCTCGGACTCGATCCGCCACGAGCCCAGCGCCACCACGTGGCGCCCCATCCGCAGGGCGAGGCCAATCTCCGACAGGGTGCCGTGGCGCCCGCCGACCGCCACCACCGCATCCGCGGCGGTGACCACCACCAGGTTGCGGACCACGCCCAGGCCGGTGGCGATCGGCACCGATACGAATTCATTGGCCTCATCGGGATCGGCACCGGGCAGGATCCCGATGGTCGTGGCGCCCACGCTGTGCGCCCCTCGGCTGGCCGCGCGCATCACCCCGCCCAGGCCGCCGGTGACCACCGTCACGCCGGCACGCCCCAGCAGCTGACCGACCTCTTCGGCCCAGGCCAGGGTCCGCTTCGCGCCGGGTCCGCGCGGATCGCCGTCCCCGATCACGGCCACCACCGGCGCGCGGCGCCGGACCTCGGGCGGGCCCACGGTCATGTGTCCACCTCGGTCAGGAGGGGGGCGGGGAGCGACACCTCGGCCAACGCCTGGTAGCGGAGCGGACCGCGCTCCAAGTGGGTCTGGTACAGGATCACCCGGTCGACCCACAGCTCACCCATGGGCAGGGTGGCGGTCGCCCACGTCGGATCGAGCTCGCTTCCCCATCGGTCGCGTGAACGGGCGAGGGTCAGATGGGCGTTGAAGACACGATTGTGGTCGGCACCGGTCGCTTCACTGATGTCGCGAGCCAGTGCCGCCAGCCGCTGGTCCGGATCGGATACGCCATACCACAGCACGCGGGCTGCACCGTGGCCGGGAAAGGTTCCCAGGCGCCCGCATTCGAGCCGGAAGGGCGGGTTCCCGGCAACGGCCGTGCCGATGGCGCGGGCCAGCCCGCTGACCGCATCAGGGTCGGTCCAGCCGATGAAGGCCAGGGTCAGGTGCCAGTCCTCCGCCGCCGTCCAGCGCCACTCGGCCGCAGAACCGGACGCAGCGCGCAGGTCGCGCATCGCCTTCGCCAGGCTGGATCGCAACTGGTCGCCGAGTGGCACCGCCACGAACAGGCGCACGTCGCGCGTTTCGGTCATGCGCGGCGCTCCTCCAGGCCAAGCCGCGCGTCGATGATCGGAAGCAATTCCCCGAGGTCGATGATGCGGGCAACGCTGGGTGAGACGCTCGCGAGGTCGTAGCGGCCACGCCGGTCGATCAGGACCGCCTCCATCCCGATCGCCCTGGCACCCTCCACGTCGGCGTCGAGATGGTCGCCCACGTGCAGCGCCTCGTCCGGCTCCACGCCGGCGAGCGCAAGGGCGTGGCGGAAGATGCCCGGGTTGGGCTTCTCGTAGCCCGCCCGGGCGCTGACCGTCACCGAGTCGAAGCAGTCACCGATCCCCACCGCGGCGAGCAGATCAGGCAGCTGCCAGACCCAGTTCGAGATCACGCCCAAGTGCAGGCCGCGGGCCCGAATGGCGTCGATCGCCGGCTGGGAATCGGGGAAGAGGTGCCAGGTCTCCGGCTCCAGGAATCGGTGCGAGAGCGCCTCGAAGTACGCATCGGGCAGGTCGTGGATCCCGAGTTCGGCGAACGCGGCGCGATCGATCTGGACTGCGCGCTGGTACGAGGTCTCCGGCGTAGCCTCGAATCGGTCCGCGAAGCCCAGTCCGCCATGGTGATACGCCCGGCGCAGGGCATGCTGCAGCGCGTCGAGCGGGGCGTCCACCCCGTGATCGCGCAGCACGTCGGCATAGACGTGCTCCCACGAGGAGCTGGGTTGCATGACCGTCTCGCCGATGTCCAGGAAGACGGCGCGCAGGAGGGTCATCGGGCCCAAGCCTAGCGCCTCATTCCGAGTAGAGGCGTTCCTCGACCAGGGCCTCGGCCGTCTGGCGGCCGACGGGGTTGAAGGAGCTGTATTCGAAGTGCTTCTCGAACTCGAGGTCGACGTTGTCCTGGCCGCCGCGGTTCTTCTCGACCGTGGCTACGATCCAGTCACGGAAGCGCTGGGCCTGGTACGGGTTGAACTCGATATTGACCTTGGCCACGATGTGGTACTTGTCGTTCAGGATCAGGATGATGTCGCTCTCGTAGTTGATGGCACTGCTGCCGCGCAGGTGATGGTTGCGCAGGCGCTTGGCCTTCAGGCCCTCGCGGTCCGCGGCCACGATCGCCACCACCGGGATCCCCAGCGACAGGGCGATATCCTTCATCCCGCCCACGATCCGGGTCACCTTCTCCGCCTCGTCCGCGGGTTCGGGGAGGACCGGAACCTTCTGCAGGTAGTCCACGAACAGGACGATCCGACGCTGTCCGTCCTGGTGCTGGGCAACCAGTTCGCGCATGTTGTCAATGGTCGAGGCGGTGGCGGTGCCGCGCATCAGGAACAGGTTTGAGCCGTATCGGGCGATCCGCTCCAGCGCCGGGCGCAGCTTGGCGCTGCTGCCCAGCTTGGCGCGCTCACCGCTCTCCGCGGCGGTGGTGTACGAGCCCATCACCTCGGCCCTGACGTCCTGGATCTTGACCCCATGCCCCTTGCCGGGCAGGCCGTGCAGGAACGTTTCCATGGCCATCAGGCGTTGGACGAGGTAGGTCTCCTCGTGCTCGAAGCACACGTACAACACGGTCGCCTGGCCCGATGCGGCCATGTTGCGCGCCATCTGCAGCGCCATGGTCGTCTTGCCCTGCCCCTGCGCCCCACCGATCAGCATCAGCTCGCCGGGGCGCAGACCGCCACCGATCGTCTTGTCGAGCGGGACGAAGCCGGTGGCGATCGGCTGAAACTCGGCAACTTCGCCCGCCGCCACGCGCTCGTTGAGGTCGGTCAATACGTCGAGGGCGGAACGGGCCGACAGGGAGCCGGTTGCCGCCTCCATGCGCCAGGTCCCCTCGGCCTCCGGATTGGCGTCGGCGACGGCGACGGCGTCGGTCATGCCGGCGTGAATGCCGGCGTCGGCGACAGGGTCAGGGACGGCCTGCAGTTCGGGGGACTCGGGATCGGGCGACTCGGGCTCGGGCTGAGGACGCTCCGTGGTCGAGGTCATGGGTGGTGTCGACTCCTGGCGGCGACCACGCCCGGCTGGTGCCGGCGCGCAACGCCCCACGAGTATACGACCCGCCGATCCGCCCCCGGAATGGCCCAATCGGGCTAGTGGCGACCGGGTGACGTGGTTGCGGGTCCGCGAAGGCGCTCTGCCCGCTCTCGCCACGACCTCCCATCAGCCGGGCGCCGCCGCGGATTTGCAGCTGGAGCACATAACTACGACCCAGGCGGTCGTTCCCGGCGGTCGTTTGCAGTGGGTGCAATTCCCGGCAAGCAGAGGGCGGAATCGGGCGGGAATCGGGCCACTTCGGGCCGGAATCGGGCTTGCCTCGTAGTTATTTGCTGGAGCTGCAAACGGACCGGCGGCAATCGGCGGCAATCGGCCCCGAAATCGGGCGTGCCTCGTAGTTATGAATCCAGGCTGCAAATGCGCGACCCGCGGGCGGAATCGGCGCTCGCGGGGGGACCAGCAGCGTCCCGGGGAAACCCCTAGGCGGGTTGGGCGGCGGGT
>JBKJYH010000019.1:0-5655 GCA_046715765.1 Candidatus Limnocylindria bacterium | reverse complement strand
GGCCCTCCGGACACGGCATGCCGCCCTCCGCGGGGGAGGCCGCGGCACTCAAGCTGGCCGGCTGCGAGGAGGTCAAGGTCTTCGTGATGGAGGGCGAGGGCGGGCTGACCCCCGGCGCCAGCCACGAGACCCGCAACACGGCCTGGGGGCTGGGCCTCGCCAACCTGGTCTTCCTGGTCGACTGGAACGACTACGGGATCGACGACCCGGCCATCAGCTCCGTCGTGCCTGGCACCCCAGAAAGCTGGTTCCGGGCCTATGACTGGCGAGTGACCGGCACGCAGCAGGGATCGGAGTGGGACTCGGTCACCCGGACCGTGCTGGAGGCGGCGCGCGGCGCGAATCCCAACCGTGTGCCATCCATGGCCTGGTTCCGCACCCGCAAGGGACGCGGCTACGGCAAGTACGACAACAAGAGCCACGGCACCCCATGGCCGATGAATGCGCCCGAGTTCTGGGCGGTGCGGCGCTCGTTCATGGAGCGCCACGGGGTGAGCTACGCCGGGGTGGACGAAGGGGCGCCCGCGGACCCGGCCGAGCGAGCGGAGCAGGCTCGTCACAACCTGTCGGTGGCGATCGGCGTGCTGCGCGCCAACACGGCGGCCGTCGACGCGCTCAGCGACCGGCTGGTGGAGGTGGCGGGATTGGTGCCGGATCGGGTCACCGGTTTCAACCTGGGCGGCAGGGGCTCGGCCATCTTCGAGGATCCGCGCTTCACCGATGCGAGCGCCTATCCCGCGTCGCTGTGGAAGCAGCCTGGCGACAAGGCACCCAACCGCGCGGCGCTTGCGGCCTGGGGATCGTGGGTCAACAGCGTGGCGAAGGCGGACTACGGGCGGCCGCTGTTCATCGCCTGTTCGGCGGACCTGGCCGAGTCGACTAACATCGCCGGCTTCGCCAAGGGCTGGGAGGAGTTCCCCGGCTGGGGTTGGTATCAGCGAGACACCAACCCGCGTGGCGCTCTGCTGCCCCAGCAGATCACCGAGTTCACCAACGCGGGGCTGATGGTCGGGCTTGCATCGGTCAACCTGGCGGATGACCCGATGGCCTCCTTCAACGGGTTCTGGGGCGCCTGTTCGACCTACGGCTCGTTCTCGTACCTCAAGTACGGGCCGATGCGCCTCTTCTCGCAGCTGGCGCAGGACTGCCAGCTCAAGCTCGGCAAAGTCCTGTGGGTCGCAGGCCACTCCGGCCCTGAGACCGCCGAGGACTCGCGCACCCACTTCGGGATCTTCGAGACCGGCGTGACCCAGCTCTTCCCCGAGGGCCATGTGATCGACCTGCACCCGTGGGAGTACAACGAGGTACCGGTGGTCCTCGCCGCGGCGTTCGCCCAGCAGGCGCCGATCGTGGCCCTGCACCTGACCCGCCCCAACGTCGAGATCCCCGACCGCGCCGCGCTGGGGATGGCCTCGCACTTCGAGGCGGCGCGCGGCGCCTACGTGCTGCGCCAGGCCGATCCGGCACGGCCGTCGGCCGGCACGGTCTACGTGCAGGGCACCGTGACCACCGCCAACCTGGTGAAGGTCCTGCCGGAGCTCGACGCGCGTGGGATCAACGTGCGGATCGTGGCCGCCATCAGCCCGCAGCTCTTCCGCCTCCAGGACGCTGGATACCGAGACCTGATCTGCTCGCCGGCGGACCGGTTGACCGGGATGGCGGTCACCAACCGGGCGTACAAGCTGATGCACGACTGGGTGACCGGGCCGATCGGCGAGGCCTTCTCGCTCTCGTCCGACTGGGACAACCGATGGCGGACCGGCGGTACGGTCGACGAGGTGATGGACGAGGCGCACCTCGGGCCGGACCACATCCTCGCGGGGATCGAGCGTTACGCTGCCGACCGCGAGGCGCGCCACGCCCGGCTGCGCGTGATCTTGGCCGCAGTTGAGCGCCATGGCGAGCGACGCGGGTAGCCAGCGGATGCCTGATCTCGAGCTCCGCCCGCATGACGGTCCGCTGGGCCCGGCGTCCATCAGGCGCCGGGCGATGGCACCGGCCCATGGGGTAGACTGACAGCCGCCATGGCCCAGCAACCGCTCGTCGCCGCGTCACTGTCGGCTTTGCTGCTGGCGGCGTGCGACGGCGGGGCCATCTCGACCCCCTCGGATATTGCAACCGCGTCACCGGTCGCAAGCGCATCCGCGCCTGACGCGCCCCCCGGCGGACCGATCACGGTCCAGTTGCGGGACTTTGGCATCAAACTCAGTTCGGCATCGGCGCCGGCCGGAGAGGTGACGCTCGACATGAAGAATGTCGGTGAATATCCCCACGAGTTGGTCTTGATCCGCACGGATCAAGACGCCGCCAACCTCCCCCACCTCGCCGTGGAACTGAAAGTGATCGAAGACGGCCTCGATATTGTTGGCAGGGTCAGGGACCTTCAGACGGGCCAGAGCGCGAGCCTGACCGTCAATCTCGAGGCCGGTCACTACGTCGTCATGTGCAACATCTCTGGGCACTATGACGGCGGGATGTACCTGAACTTCGACGTGTACTAGCCCGGCTCCAGCACGCGCTTCATGGTTGGCTGCAGCACAGCGAGTCATCGGCGGGGATCCGGTCGAGGAACAGTTCACCTACGCCGCGCAGATGCGTGGGCGACGCGCCGCGTATGCGGCGATGTGCGGCATCGCCGCCGCCTGCTCCCCGGCAGACCGGCGGCACGGTCGACGAGGTGATCGACGAGGCGCACCTCGGGCCGGGCCACATCGTGGATGCGATCGCACGCTACGTGGCGGAGCGGCCGGCGCGAGTCGAGGAACTCTGGGCGACGCTCACCGGTCCGAATGCCTGATCTGCGCTCCCACCCGTACGCGCATCGGCCTCCCCGCCGGCCGATGCGGCTCCCGTTCCGCCGCACGCCGCCGCCGGATCGCCCGGCGCCGCCCAGCCTGCGCTGGCTGCTCTACGTCGGGCTGGCCCTGACGGCCGTGCTGGTCGCCCTGGCGGTGCCGTACCTGGTGAGCTACCTGCTGACCGCGCTGGGGGGCTAGGCGCCTGCCGACGGCCGCGGGCGCAGCGGGGCGAGCAGGGCGGCGATCTCCTCCAGGAAGTTGGCATCGGTGGCGTCGAACGCCGCCGGGTCGCTGCTGTCAATGTCGATCTCGCCCACCACCGTCGCCTCCGCGAAGATCGGGACCACGATCTCGCTGGCCGTACTGGCGAAGCACGACAGGTAGCGTGGATCGGCATGCACGTCGTCGATGATCTCGGTCCGGCCGCTCTCGGCCGCGGCGCCGCAGATCCCCACCCCGATCGGGATCCGGATATGTTCGGTCGCTTCCGGGCCAACCCAGGGTCCGAGCACCAGGTCCTGTCCGGACAAATCGACCCAGTAGATCCCCACCCAGTCGTAGTGGGCGAAGTGCCCGTGCAGCAGGTCCACCACCCGCTGCGCGGCGGCCTCTGGGCCGGGGGCATCCGCCACCGCGGTGCGGACCAGGTTCAGGGCATCGCCATGCCCTTCGGGTCGCTCGTCGGTGATGGGGTGGCTCATCGGGTCGCGGACTGTAGCACCGCGCTACTGGACGTGCACCACCATGTTCATGCTGGCGTGGAACCGGCAGGTGATCTGGTAGTCGCCCGGATCCACGAATGTCACCACTACGCTCTGCCCGCCACCGATCGTGGCGTTGACGCACGCGTCCTCGGCTGATTCGCCATCGGTGCCCTCGGTGACGGTGTGCCCGGCGCCATCCTGGTTGGTGAAGGTCGCGGCGGTCCCGGCGTCCAGGGTGATGTCACCCCCAAACGAGAAGTCGGCAACATCCACCGCCGCGGCGGAGGGGGCATCCGGGGTCACGCCACACCGGACCAGGGGTTCGGCGACCGACGCGGCGACCGATGCTGCCACCGATTCGGCTACCGACGCCGGCGCGCTGGGCTCCTCGGACGGGGAACCGAACAGATCAGGCGACGACGCGCCGCATGCGGCCAGCACCAGGGCGAGCGTGGCCAGCGTGGCGCCGGTGGTGAGGCTCCGGCGAGTTGGGGTGAGTGGGTTCATGACGTGCTTCCTCTCAGGATTGCGTACTCGGAGAATCCGCCCTGCACTCGATTTGACGCGCCCCAGCGCCGAGCCGCAGACTCCTTTGTACCCACTCAGCAGCCATTAGGCAACCGCGACCGCGCCGAGCATGCCGCAGACCATCATCTACGCCGCCCACCGCGCCGCGGGTTCGGCCGGTCCTCCCGACTCGGTCGCGACCGAGGGACTGGCCCGCCTCTTCGGCCGCAGCGCCGCGCTCGCCGGGATCGGGCTCCGCATCCAGGCGGGTCGCACGGTAGCCCTGCTCGGGCCGAACGGCGCCGGCAAGACGACCCTGCTCCGGATCCTGGCCACCGCCCTGCGGCCCTCATTCGGGTCGCTCTTCATCGACGGCCTTGATGCGCTGCGTGACACGGACCTGGTGCGCGGCCGGGTGGCATACCTCCCCCATGCGACCGGCCTGTACGGCGACCTGACCGCCGCCGAGAACCTGCGCTTCGCCGTCCGCCTGCACGGGCGCCGCGGGGCCGAGGTGGATGAACGAGTCGCGCTGCTCCTCTCGGAGGTGGACCTCGCCCACCTTGCCGACCAGCGAGCCGAGACGCTCTCGGCAGGCATGCGCCGCCGGCTGGCGCTCGCCCGGCTGCTGGCCGGAGCGCCGTCGCTGGTGCTCCTGGACGAGCCGCATGCGGCGCTCGACGCCGACGGGATGGCGCTGGTGGACCGCCTGCTTGGCCTGTGGCGCGACGCCGGCGTGACCGTGGTGGTTGCCTCGCACCAGGCAGACCGGGTGACCAGACTGGCGGATGCCACGGTTCGGCTGGAGGGCGGCCTCCTGGCCGAGGTGAGCGGCAGCGGGGCGTTCGCGGCCCCGCCTGCGTCCGGCGTGGCGCTGCCCTCGCTGGCCGGCGCAAACCGATGAGCAGCCTGGCCGTGGGGGCGCGGATTGCCCTGATCGTCGCCGGCAAGGATGCCACCGCCGAGTTGCGCGGCCGGCAGGCCACCGCCAGCACTGCCTTCTTCGCCGCCCTGGTGCTGCTCCTGTTCGGCATCGCGCTGGGCCCCGATCCGACCCGCCTCTCCCAGGCCGCGCCGGGCCTGCTGTGGGTCGCGATCGTGTTTGGCGGGCTGCTGACGATTGGGCGGCTGCACCAACTGGAGGCCGATGACGGCGCGCTTGAGCAGTTGGCCCTCTACCCGGTCGACCGCCGAGCGCTGTACGCCGGGAAGGCGCTGGCCGGCGCGACTGCCATGCTGGTCCTGGGCGGGCTGCTCCTCCCCGTGGTGGCGCTGCTGTATGGGATCGACCTGGCATCGGCCTGGCTGCCGCTGGTCCTGACCCTGCTCCTGGGGGCCGTGGGATTCGCAGCGATCGGTACCTGTTACGCGGCGCTCACGGTGCGGATGCGGTCCCGGGAGTTGCTCCTCCCGCTGCTGATGCTGCCCGCGGTCGCGCCCCTGCTGCTCGCCGCGGTGAAGGCCACCACCGCCGCGCTGGCCGGCGACCCGCTCGGCGAGTTGGGATCCTGGCTGCAGTTGCTGGTCGTCTTCGACCTCGCCATGCTGGTGGTCGGCGCTGCCGGCTACGGCTTCCTGCTGGAGGAGTGATGGGTACCCGGATCCTTGGTTTCCTGGCCCTCGCCGCCATCACCGGCGCATCGGCC
>JBKJYH010000018.1:0-5435 GCA_046715765.1 Candidatus Limnocylindria bacterium | reverse complement strand
TCCTCGAGCGCGGCAACCCCGTCGGCCGCGGCCAGCCGGACAGCGGCGCTGCGGCGGAGGTCGTCGAGCTGGGCGGCGAGCGAGTGGTCGGTCATCGGTCCTTGCAGATCATCGGCGAAAACAAACGACCCCGTCCCGCGTTCAGGACAGGGCCGATGGGCGCCGGCGTCTCGGAGACGCCGGCTACGGGGTAAACGAGGATCCGGCTTTGGCCGCGTCCACCATGGCGCTGAATGCAACCCGGTCGCGGATCGCGAGGTCGGCCAGCATCTTGCGGTCCACCTCCACGCCCGCCGCCTTCAGGCCGGCGATGAAGCGACCGTACGGCATCCCGAGCTGTCGTGCCGCCGCGTTGATCCGCTCGATCCACAGCCGGCGCATGTCTCGCTTCCGCGCCTTGCGGTCGCGGTAGGCGTAGACCAGGGCGTGGAACAGCGCCTCGCGCGCCGGGCGAATGAGCTTCGACCGCGTGCCGCGTCGACCCACCGCCTGGGAGAGGAGCTTCTTGTGACGCTTGTGAGCGGCAACGCCGCGCTTCACTCTGGCCATCGGTTCCTACTCGTACGGCAGCAGGCGGGCCAGCTGCCGATTCTGGGCGGGGGCGGCTTCGGTCTTGCCGGCATAGCGCCGGGTGCGGCGGCTGGACTTGATCTGGAGATGATGGCCGCTCCACGCCTTGGGGCGAACCCACTTGCCGGCGCCGGTCTTCTTGTAGCGCTTGGCGGCGCCCTTATGCGTCTTGATCTTGGGCATCTGTGGTGTCCTGCTGCGTGGCTTGGGGTTCCGGTACGGCTTCGATGACCGGTGCCTGGCCCTTGGCCGTCAGCACCTCACCGATGGTCTGACCGTCCGTGGCTGGCAGCTCCGCTGGCTGCGGCGCCTCGTCGGCGTCAGGTCGATCTGTCTTCTTTTCAACCCGCTTCTCGAACGGGGCCATCACGATGTACAGGTTGCGCCCCTCGAGGAGCGGTGTTCGCTCGATCGTGCCATGTTCGACCAGTAACGCCGCGGCCCGCTCGAGCAGGTCGCGCCCCAGGTTCGCGTGGGTCATCTCCCGGCCGCGGAACTGAACCGTGACCTTCACCCGGTCGCCATCGTCGAGGAACTCCCCGGCGCGGCGCACCTTGGTGCGCAGGTCATTGACGTCGATCTTGACCTTGAGTCGGATCTCCTTGAAGGTCTGAGACTTCTGCTTGCGCTTCGCCTCGCGCTCTCGCTTCTGGATCTCGTACTTGTATTGGCCGTAGTCGAGGATCCGGCACACCGGGGGGACCGCCGTGGGGGCGACCTCCACCAGGTCAAGACCTTTCTCCTGTGCCAGCGCCAATGCGCGGAAGGTGGGCATCACACCCAGCTGTTGGCCCTCGTCGTCGATCACCCGCACCTCGCGGATACGGATCATGTCGTTGACGCGCAGCTCCCTGCTTATGGCCTCGGCTCTCCTTCAACAAACGAGCCACCGTCCAAGCGGACGCGTGGCCCAATCCAGACGCACAGAAACGCCCGGCGACTATACACCGCTGCCGAAGAATGGGTCAACGACGCGTTCAGGACGGGTAGTCGAAGAAGATCGCCACCTGCCGGCCATCGGGGTCGGAGAGGCGGAACGAGCGGCGCCCCTCCCAGCGGTCACCTGACGGCGGCGCCACCAGGGCAAAGCCGCGCAGCGTGAGCTCCTGGGCCCAGGCATCCACTTCCGCCGCCGTATCGACCTTGAACCCGACCTGAATCCCGTCACGCGTCGCGCGCTCGCCGCGCCGGAAGCTCAGCTCAAATCCGCCCAGCTCCAGGTCAACCCCACCCTCGTCGGATGCCCGCAGGCGAAAGCCGAAGGCGGATTGGTAGAACTCCCCCGTCCGGCCCGGGTCGGTCGAGGCCAGCGCCAGCTGCGCGACGCCACGCATCTTTCTCAGTGATCGGCCCCTGCCGCCGCGTACGGCCACAACTCACGCCGGGCGACTCGTCCTGCCAGGTCGGCCACGAACTCGTCGAGCGGCACCCCCTGCAGTGCCTCGCCGGTCCGCAGCCGTGGACTGACCGCGCGGGCGGCCTCGTCGCGGTCGCCGACCACCAGCATCACCGGCACCTTGCGCTCCTGCGCGTCGCGGACCTTGGCCTGCATCCGCTCGGTGCGGTCGTCCACCTCCGCTCGCAGGCCGGCCCGGCGCAGGGCCGCGCGGACTTCCTGCGCGTACGACGTGTGACGGTCGGCGATGGGGATCACCACCGCCTGCACGGGGGACAGCCACGCCGGGAAGGCTCCCGCGAAGTGCTCGGTGATGACCCCGATGAAGCGCTCGAAGCTGCCGTAGATGGCGTAGTGGATCACCGCCGGGCGGGCGGTGCCGCCGTCGTCGCTGCGGTATTCCATTTCGAACCGCTGCGGGAGCTGGTAGTCGAGCTGGATGGTGGCCATCTGCCACTCCCGACCGATGGCATCGTCGATAAAGATGTCGATCTTGGGCTCGTAGAACGCGCCACCGCCCGGGTCGAGCTGGTACTCGATCCCGGCGCTCTCCAACGCCTCGCGCAGCTTGCCCTCGGCCATCTCCCAGAACTCATCGGTGCCGAGCCGCTTCTCCGGTCGGGTGGCGAGTTTGAAGTGGGGCGTGAAGCCGAAGGGCTGGTACGTGCGCTGCACGAGCGAGAGCGCCAAGTTGACCTCGTCGACGATCTGGTTCTCGCGGCAGATGACGTGGCTGTCGTCCTGGGTCAGTTGTCGAACGCGGAACATCCCGGCCAGCGCCCCGGTGCGCTCGTTGCGGAAGAGCCACGAATAGTCGGCCAACCGCATCGGGAGGTCGCGGTACGAGCGCAGCTGCGACTTGAAGATCAGCATCGACTCAGGGCAGTTCATCGGCTTGAGCCCGGCGGTGTGGTCGCCGTCGGGCAGGACGAACATGTTGTCCTGGTAGAGCGCCCAGTGGCCAGAGGTCTCCCACAACTCCTTGCGGACGACGGCCGGGGTGCGCACCTCGACGAAGCCGCCCTCTTCGCGCACCTGCCACGACCAGGCCTCGAGCGCGCGCCACAGGACCATCCCGTGCGGATGCCAGAACGGGGCCGCCGGGGATTCAGGGTGGAACGAGAAGAGGTCCAACTCTCGGCCCAGCTTGCGGTGATCGCGCCTCTTCGCCTCCTCGAGCCGCCACAGGTAGCCGTCCAGTTGATCCTGGGTCTCCCACACGGTGCCGTAGATCCGCTGCAGCATCGGGCGCTTCTCGTCGCCGCGCCAGTAGGCGGCTGCCGAGTTGAGCAACTTGAACGGGCCGACGCGGCCGGTGGTCTCGACGTGCGGCCCGCGGCACAGGTCGCTGAATGCGCCATGCCGATAGAAGCTGAGGGTGGCCGACTGATCAAGCGCCAGGTCGCGGATGATCTCGACCTTGTAGTCCTGTCCGGCCGATCCGAGTGCTTGCAGGGCCGTCTCTCGATCCACCTCTTCGCGGCGGAATGGCTGGTCGGCGTCTACCTGATTGCGCATGCCCGCCTCGATCGCCTCGAGGTCGGCAGGGGTAAGCGCCCGCGGCAGGTCGAAGTCGTAGTAGAAGCCGTCGCGGATGGCCGGCCCGATCCCCAGCTTGGCGTCGGGGAAGAGCTCCAGCACCGTCGCGGCCATGATGTGCGCGGCCGAATGGCGCATCGTGTCGAGCCGGTCGTGGGCGCCCGCGTCAAGCAGTTCGGCAGCCGCGGACAGGACCTCGTCGTGCTCAATTGCCATGCGGCGAAGAGTAGCGCATGGCGCGGCTCAGACCGGCTTGAAGGCCTCGAACGGCTGCCGGCAATCGGCGCAGTGGTGGATCGATCGGCACAGGGTCGGGCCGAACGGATTCTCCAACGTCGTATTGCGCGACCCGCAGTACGGACAGGTAGCCAACGGCACCATGGTCAGTTGCTCGAGCTCGATCAGCGACGAGGCGATACTGGGCGGTGGGGCAAAGCCGCTGGTGCGCAGCGCCTCGCGCCCTGCGGGGGTGATCCGGTCCGAGGTCCATGGGCGGCTGAAGCTGAGGTTGACGACGACCTCGTCGGCGAGGCTCAGCGTCCGCAGCCGCTCCCCGACCTGGTCGCGCATCACGTCGGTGGCGGGACATCCCACGAAGGTCGGCATCAGGTCGACCACCAGCCGCTCGCCGGTCTCGGTCGGTTCGAAGCGCGCATCACCGATCACTCCGAGGTCCACCACGCTGATCGTCGGAATCTCCGGGTCGGGCACCTCGGCGAGCGCGTCCCAGACGGCTGCCAGCCGCGGATCGCTGCGCACCAGGGTCGGGGCGTTCACCAGGTCGCACCCACTTCTGATCGGGCAACGAGCGTGAACTCACCGTGCAGCCAGGCGAAGTCGGACGTGCGATCCGTGCGCCCCTCACCGGTTGGCTCAGGTGTCCCACCGACCGCGCCGGGGAGCGCGAGGCCAGCCGCGGTCAGCCGCTGACCGAGTCGCTCGTGCCAATGAACACGCAGCGTCGCCATCGTCTCGGGAAGCATTCCGGACTCTGCCAGTACTCCCTCCCCGGCGAGCGGCGCGAAGATCGCCTGGGCGTCGTCCCAGCGCAGGTCGAGCGCGGCAACCAATCTCGCGCGAGCCTCGCCCCCGGCGGCTGTGAGCTGGCGCAGCCACGCGTCCCAGTGGAGCAGGTGATAGGTTTCCTCGCGGCGCATCTTGGCCGCCAATTCTGCCAGCGGTGCATGGCTCGAGGCGGTGAACGATTCCAGCCGCACCGCATCCGCGGTCTCGTACAGCAGCCGACGCGCCACCGTATGGGCCCAGTCCCCGCGCGCATGATTGAGTAGCGCGGCGTGGCGGTACTCATCGGGCGCACGACCGAAGGCGATTCGGTCCGCGTCATCCGCGGTGAGCTGGGCGAGCAACTCGTACCAGGCCCGCGCGTGCCCGATCTCGTCCTGGCTGATGCTGCTCATAGCCACGTCCTCCTCGAGGATCGGGGCAATGCCGGTCCACTCGCTATCCCAGAAGCCGATGATGAATTCGTCGTCGGCGAGGGTCAGCAGCAGCTCGGCCAGAGCGGCGGTCTCGGCCGGGGTCACTCGACCTCCTCGTCCGCCCCGCGGGCCTGGGGCGTCCCGGCGCGCGCGCGTGCGGCCTCGAGCTTGTGCTTCAGGACGTACCCACCCGGCCGCTTGAACGAGCGATCGAACGGTGGCTTCAAGAGATCGGGATCGTCCAACTCCACGATTGCGTCGCGCGGGATGATCCAAAGCCGGTCGCTCTCCTGGCGGCGGCCGAAGAATTCGCGGGCGTAGTGGGTTGCCAGCTCGGCATCGGGCGCCCGCACGCTGCCGCCATGCACCATCGGATCGCCCTCGGCCTCCTGGCGGAAGACCTCCCACACCCGGTCAAGTGGGAGTCCGGAGTCAGCCATCGGCGTGGGGGGGCCGCCCGCGGCGGCGCCCCCCCCCCCCCCCCCCCCCCC